>NZ_JBJDRJ010000031.1:0-50032 GCF_044987415.1 Microbacterium sp. ZW T5_45
TGCGGAATGCAGGCGCGACGGGCCGGATGCTCGCCGACAACGCGGACGTCGAGCCTGCGCAGCGTCAGCCTGGCTCAGCCCTGCACGTTCGGCGTCGGCAGCGAGGCGAGGACTTTCGCGGTCGCCGCGATCGCAGCATCCGTCGTCGCCCCGCCGATCGGCACCGTGCCGAGCTGCGCGGCGATGCGGCCGGCGACGTACGGGGCGGCGAACGAGGTGCCGCTCCAGATCGCGAAGCCGCCGCGATAGTCGTCGGGGTCGAGGGTCTCGCGGTGCAGTCCGTCGACGTCGGCCCTGCTCGAGGCCTGCTCGCCCCCGACGAACGCGGGCGAGGTGCTGACGACGGCCGCGCCGGGCGCGTACGCGCGCACCCACGGTCCGACGTTCGAGAACAGCGCGACGGTCTGCGCCGAGGGATTCAGCGCCCCGATCGACACGAGCGGGGCGTCGCGATCCGGCCGGATGCCGTTGTCGGCGCTCGGCCAGGCCCACAGGGACGCCGGGAACGACGGCCGGTCGATCGCATCGTTGCCCGCCGAGCAGACGACGACGCACCCCAGCGCGCGGGCCGTCTGCAGAAGCGCGTGCAGGGTGAGACTGAACAGCCCGTCGGCGGGGGTCTCGTGGTAGTACCCGAGGGACAGGCTGAGCACGTCGATCGGATGCCCCGTCTTCGGGTTCGCCCGGTGACGGCGCAGCAGCTCGATCACCTGCGCCAGCGCGGTGAGGAAGGTGCTCTCATCGACCACGCCCAGTGCCCCCGCGACACGCACCGAGACGATGTCGGCATCCGGCGCCGCCTGCCGCACCAGACCGGCGATGAAGGTGCCATGCCCCGCGACGGCATCGATCTCGCCGTCGAGCTGTCCGTAGAGGTCGGGGTAGCGCTCGGGGTCGGCGTCGTCGGAGAGTCCGATCGGCACCCCGTCGAGGTCGAGGTGACGGGTGACGATCGTGTCGGGGAGCCAGTCGTGCACGCCGCATCCGGTGTCGAGCACAGCGACGACCGGGCGACGCCCCTTCCTCGGCGCGACCGAGCGGGCGGGAGCGGGTCCCAGCCACGACACCGGCTGGCGGGCCCCTCGGCCGGGTTGCAGGTAGTCGTCGCAGCCCGCGCCGCCGACCGGGTTCGTGCGGGTGAACGGGTTCGTGCGGGTGAACGGGTTGGTGCGCGTGAACGGGTTGAGCCCGACCGGATCGATCGACAGGACGTGCTCGAGTCCGGTGCGCGGCATGGTCGTCCTCGAGAGGCGTCGGGCGCGCTGCAGCACGCGCCAGGCGTCCGGCGGAACCGGCGACTCGCCGCGGACCGGTTCGTCGGGCGTCGTGATCCGCGCGCGCACGAACCAGGGGATCTCGGCAACGAGCGGAGCGCGCGACTCGTCGTCGACGGCGATGCCCCAGCCGAACGAACCCGCGGCGTCGACGAGCACCTTCAGCTCGGCATCCGAAGCCGCCCGGTCGGCATCCCGCGTGAGCAGCAGGCGGTCGGGGAGATACGCGGTGGGGAACGCGCGGATGCCGTCGACGGGCTCGACGTTCGGATCGAGCGCCGTGCCCCGGCGGATCGATCCTTCGGCGCGGTCCTGCCACGTCCATCCTCGGGGCTGGTCCATGGGATGTCCTCTCGGTGATTCTGCGGGTGCGGTGCGGTCAGAGCTCGAACAGCGGCGTCACCAGGCCGCCGGCATCGGAGGCGTCCGGAGTCAGCCGCACCCGACTGAGGCCGGGGCGCACATCGTCGAAGGCGAAGCGGCCGGTGTCGGTGGGGCGGGTGAGACGTGCGCGACCGTGCTGCTCGAGCTCGATCTCCCCGCCCGGTGCGTCGACCCAGCCGTCGATGCGGCGGGTGCCGTTCGCGGCGGTCGTGATGTGCAGCAGGATGCTCGTCGTGCCATCGGTGAACTGCAGGGTCAGCGCCTCGGCATCGCCGCGCACCGCCGCCAGCGGAGTCTCGACGAGGGTGAGCAGCGCGTACTCCTGCGAGAGCGAGTCGGTCGCGATCGCGGCGATCATGCGGTCGACGAGGGATGCCGGTTCGGGATCAGTGGACGTCCACATGGTGCGGAGCCGCGCGAACAGCTCGGCGTCGCTGCGGGAACCGTCGCTGCCGGAGGCGTCGTCGCGGGCACTCATGCGGGAGCCTCGAGCAGGTCGCGCAGTTTCACGAGGCAGCGCCGCCGGGTCGGTCCGATGCTGCCGACCGGCATCGCCAGGTCGACGGCGAGGGTCGCGTAGTCGGGGCGGTCATCGAAGGCGATCACGCGCAGCAGGCGACGGCAGCGCTCGTCGAGGCGGCGCACCGAGTCCCAGAGCCTGCGTCGCTCATCGGCGACGGTGGCGTGCTGCTCGGCCGAGGACTGCTCCGGCAGCAGGACATCGAGGTCTTCGGCATCCGTCGCATCCACCCGGTTGTGCGCTTTGCTGACCTTCCATGCTTCCCTGCGGGCGGTGGTGGTCAGCCAGGAGGCGATGGCACCGGGATCCGCGATGGTCTCGCGGGCACGCACCAGCCGCAGCCAGGTCGTCTGCACGACGTCTTCGGCGAGGGTGCGCTCGAGCCCGTAGGCCCGCACGACGTGCCAGAGCACAGGGGTCATCAGCCGCACGAGGTCGTCCATCGCGCGGCTTTCGCCGTCTCGCCACGCCCCGAAGAGTGCGGCAGCACGCTGCCACCGTGTCGCCCCGTCGTCCGGTGCCGGATCGAGATCGGCGGCCCCAGGCTCGCCGTCGATCATGCGTCCCATTGTGATCACACCTATGAGGAGCGCGGCAAGGGGTTCCTGATACATGGGTAGCGTGGAGTGGTGACTGCTCTCGCCGTGGTGCTCTTCCTCAACGCCGCCTTCAACGTGATCGTCTGGCCGCGCTTCTACAAGCGGGTCGCGAACGACCCGCGTGCGCGCGATGAGAACGGCAAGGCAACCACCTTCCTCAAGGTGCACGCCGTGCTCATCGCCCTGGCTCTGGTGCTCGCCGTGGTGTCGGTGCTCGTCGGCGTCGCCGGGCTCACCGGAAGCTTGTAGGCGCACGCTCGGCTCGTCCCGCGTGCGAAACCCGCGCGCGAAACCCGCACGCGAAGTCGCGCGCGAGGGGAGGGGGCCGCGGGCGTGAGGCACGAGGCGCCGAAGGCCCCCGCGCTGCGCGGCGGCGTCAGCCGGCCTGCCGGGTTCCGTCGACGAGGAGGATCCGCCGCAGATGCATGGCGGTCAGCACCCCGGTCCCCATCGAGCGTCGGGCGTCGATCGTGCGGTCGTCGACCCGCTCGAGCAGCAGCCGGATCGCACGAGCCGCGTGGCCTCGGAGGCGGTGGCCCTCCGCCGAGGACGGCGACCCGTAGGCGACGGCATTCGCCACCGCATGACAGGCCGCGGCCAGCGGATCGGGCAGAGCCGGGTCGAGCGACAGGGCTCCCGGCCGGTCCCAGATCGTGTCGGCTGTGGCATCCGAGATGTCGCGGATGAGGTGGGCGATGCGATCGAGCCGCCCGAGTTCGTCGTGGATGCGGTCGCTCTCCGCGCGGCGGCCCCGTGCTCGCACGTTGCCGCGTCGGCTCTCATCGGCCTCCGAGGCTGCGGCACGCAGCTCGGCGGTCGTGTCGGCGAGCGTCGCAGCATCCGCGGCCCACTGCTCATGCGCGGGCGGCCACGACTCCGACACGGCGTCACCGATGTCGTGCAGGTGCTGGGCCAGCTGCGCGCGGAAGCCCTCGACCCGCGTGGCCGTCGCTCCGAGCAGCGGCGCGGGCGCGAAGACGGCGTTGACGATCAGTCCGACCGCCACGCCGATGCCCATCTGTACGAGGTACCCGAGCGAGTACTCGTCGGCGTTCCGTCCTCCGATCAGCAGCACGAACAGCGCGGCCATCGGCACGTACTCACGTCCGATGCCGAACCAGCCGGTGCCGGACACGAGCATCGCGAGCCCGATCACGAGGGGGATCGTCCACCAGTTCGGTCCGATCGTGAGCACCACGACGGTCGCCAGGGCGATGCCCGTGGCGAGGCCGGACAGCGTCTGCAGGCTCGAACGCACCGAGCCGAGCAGGGTCGGATACATGCTCACCAGAGCGCCGAGCGGTGCGTAGTAGGGGTACTCGTCGACCACACCCGGCATTTGCGGGGCGATGGTCCACGCGAGTCCGACGGCGAGCGCCGTCTTGCCGACCAGCAGCAGGCGCGCCGGGCGCACGGCCTCGCCCACCGATCGGGCGAGACGTCGTCTGCGGGTTCCGACGTTCACGCGACGTGACGCTACCGCCGCCGGCCGCGAGGCTCACCGGGGTTGATTCCGGGCGGGATCACGGTTAGCGAAGGATGCCGTGCCCGCACTCGCGTGCGGTCACGGCATCCGTTCGGTCGGGGTCAGGGGATCGCGCGGCGGAACGCGAGGAACGAGACGCCGGTCAGCAGGACGACGACGACCAGGCCGCACAGAGCCATGCCGACTGCTCCGAGGTCGCCGAGGATCGAGCCCACCTGCCCCCACAGTTCGAGGCGCGTGACCAGGAACACCAGGCCGACGAGCAGCAGCCCGAGGGTGACGCTGGCGATCGTGAGCACGAGCGGGCCCCACCGCTTGTAGACGGTCGCTCCGGTGAAGCCCAGTACGAACAGCAGCAGCGAGAGCATGAAGTACGTGAGAAACGCGCTGAGCCCGCCTACCTGCCAGAGCGGCGGCAGGTAGAAGACGTAGCCGTTGACGCCGTAACCGTTCGTCGCGATCTCGATCAGGCCGCCGATGACGCCGACGACGCCGAGCAGGGCGCTGCCGAGCACGGCCGTGAGCATCGTGCCGGCGAAGAACTCGCGGCGGGTGATGCTCATGGCCTGCGAGAACGGGAAGGTCAGGGTCATCGCCGAGATCCCGATCGCGAAGAAGTACCAGAGCGGGGCCTGGCCGCCACCGCCGTACTTGGGTTCGCCGCCGGGGATCAGTGCGTAGACGATGATCGAGAGCGCGACGGCTCCGATGAGGATGATGAGCGGCACCCAGATGAAAGTCTGACGGTTGATCAGCTGCAGGCGGATGACGTAGAGTGTGCGTCGCATCAGAGCGCTCCTTCCTTGACGGCGGATCCCGCCCTCTGGGTCAGTCGGACGACCAGCTGCTGCAGCGAGACCGGCGCCAGGTCGAGTCCGAGGTCGGTGACCTCGGCGCGGTCGGCTGCCGAGAGGGCGCCGAGGACGGTGACGGATGCCACGCGCCCGAGTGACTCGCGATGCAGCACCTCGCGGGCGCCGACCCAGGCGTCGACCCTGGCGGCGTCACCGACGACGGTCACCGCGCGGTCGCGCACGGCATCCGTGTCCTCGTGGAGGATGATCTGCCCGTTGTCGATCACGATCACCTTCTCGATGAGGTTCGAGACCTCGTCGATCAGGTGCGACGAGAGGATCACCGTGCGCGGGTGCGCGGCGTAGTCCTCGATGAGGCGGTCGTAGAAGATCTGCCGGGCGACCGCGTCGAGGCCGAGGTACGGCTCGTCGAAGAAGGTGAGCTCGGCGCGCGACGCCAGGCCGATGATCACGCCGACGGCCGAGAGCTGACCGCGGGAGAGCTTCTTGATCGTCTGCTTCTTCGGCAGTTGGAACTCCTCGACGAGTTCGTCGGCGAGCTCCTGGTTCCAGTTCGGGAAGAACAGCTTCGCGGCGGCGAAGGCGTGCTTCGGGTACGCGTCGTCCGGATACTTCTGGCTCTCGCGGACGAAGCAGATCCGGTTGAGCACGCGGGCGTTCTCGTACGGATGCTCGCCGAAGACCCGCACCGAGCCCGAGGTCTCGAAGTTCTGGGCCGTGAGGATCGACATCAGCGTCGTCTTGCCGGCACCGTTACGACCGAGGAGTCCGTAGATCGCCCCGCCCTCGAGGGTGAGCGAGACGTTGTCGAGTGCCTGCGTGTCCTTGTAGCGCTTGGTGAGGTTCTGCACCTCGATGACGGCGGTCATGCGGATGTCTTCCCTTCTGAGTCGGTCCGTGCAGCGGCGCGTTCGGCGCGTTCGGTGAGGATCGCGGCGAGATCGGATGCCGTCAGCCCGAGCGTGCGGGCTTCGGCGAGGAGCGGATCGATGTAGCGGTCGGCGAAGGCCGAGCGGCGTTCGCCGAGCACCTGATCGCGGGCTCCGGTGGCGACGAACATGCCGATTCCTCGGCGCTTGTACAGCACTCCCTTGTCGGTGAGCATGGCGACTCCCTTGGCGGCGGTGGCGGGATTGATCCGGTAGAAGCTGGCGAGCTCGTTCGTCGACGGCGCCTGCGATTCCTCGGCGAGCGAGCCGTCGAGGATCGAGTCCTCGATCTGCTCGGCGATCTGGAGGAAGAGGGGCTTGCCTTCTTCGATCACGTGTCCTCCAGCGTGGTGTCTTGGTTAGTTACTCAACTATGTAACCATGGAACCGGAATCGTGTCAAGGGGTCGCGGCCTGCTCTCGCGACGGGCCGGTGCAGGGTACGAAACGTCGGAGGTCGGGGGCGACACGCCGCGTCTCGGGGCCGTCGGGCTGCGTGTCGCGGCGCGGCTCCGACTTTTCGCGCGCGCGGCCGGCGGTGCGGAGGAGCGGATGCCGACCCGCGAGGCACGCACGAAGCCGCCCCGGTCGCGGGAGGCGACCGGGGCGGCTCGGGGGAGCAGAGCGGATCAGCGGCTCGCGGTGCTCCCCTGTTCGAGGAGCGCAGCGAGCAGGGGGAGCTGCGCGGGATCCTCGAGAGCCGAGCCGACCGCGACGACGCGCGCGCCCGCGGCGAGGAAGTCGCCGGCGTTCTGCGCGTTCAGCCCGCCCGTCGTGACGAACGTCGCCTGCGGGAACGGACCGCGCATCGCCTGCAACCACTCCGGGCCGAGCAGCGAGGCGGGAAAGGCCTTCAGCCAGGTCAGGCCCGAGGTCAGGGCGAGCTGCACCTCGCTCGCGGTCGCGACGCCGGGCATGCTCAGCATCCCCGCGTCGTGCGAGGCGCGCACGATCTCGAGGTCGAGCCCGGGGCTCACCGTGAAGCCCGCACCGGCGGATGCCGCCTGCCCGACGTGCTCGTGCGAGACCACGGTGCCCGCGCCGACGACCTTGCCGCGCTCGCGTCCGGCGGCGGCGACCACGCGCAGCGCCTCCAGGTCATCCGCGGTCTGGATCGGCAGCTCGACCACGTCGATGCCGAGGTCCCAGGCGGTCGTCGACACCGCGAGGCTGCGCTCGACGCCGAGTCCGCGCAGGATCGCCATCAGTCGTGTGCTCCCGAAGAGCTCCTCGAAGCCGGAGTTGTCCATGATGTTCCTCTCGTCCCGCCGCATCCGCGGCTGTCGTCCCTTCGCCGCATCCGCGACCACCGCATCCGCGACTGAGCTCACTGGCCTGTTCCGGCGGCCGTCTCGAGCACATCGCCCGTCGACTGCAGGACGAGGTGCGCGCGCTCGTGCCCGCCGCGCAGACAGGCGACGACATCGTCGCCCGCGAGCATTCCGTGCAGGTACCCGGCGGCGAAGGCATCCCCGGCGCCGACGGCCTCGACGACCTCCGTGGGGATCGCCGGGACGAACTCCTCGCCGGCATCCGAGAAGTGGGTCGCACCGACGTCGCCGTCCTTGATGACGAGTCGCTCGGGCGACGGCAGCACCTCGCGCACCTCCGCGGGCGTGCGGCATCCCCACAGCGTCTGCGCCTCGTCGAGACCGACGAAGACGATGTCGGCGCGATTCGCCAGCGCACGCAGGGCCGGTGCGGCGACGGATGCCGGCCACAGCCCGGCGCGATGGTTGACGTCGAAGCTCAGCAGCGCCCGGCTCGCCGCGACCCGGTCGATCACGGCGCCGATGAGGGCGGCGCATCCCTCGGACAGCGCGGGGGTGATGCCGGAGACATGGATGATCCGCGCGTCCTCGAGCGGAACTCCGGCGATCGTCGCGGGGGTCATCCGCGAGGCGGCGGATCCCGCGCGATAGTAGAGCACGCCGTGTCCTGGATCCTTGAAGTACACGCCGGTCGGCGCCTGCTCGTCGAACTGCACCCATCGCGTGTCGACGCCGTGCGCCGCGACCGTGCGGTGCACGCGGCGGCCGAGCGCGTCATCGCCGAGAGCGCTCATCCACGCGGCATCGCCGCCGAGGGCGGCCACGTGCATCGCGACGTTCGACTCGGCGCCGCCGATCGTCAGTTCCACCTCTTCGGTGTCGGCGAGGGGCGTCGCATCCCGCGGCGTTACGAGCGCCATGGTCTCACCGATGGCGATCAGTGCCGGGGTGGGGGAGGTCATGCGGCCATGGTCGCAATCGGGTGCATCGAGTGCAACGCACGTTGCAGCATATGCACAGTCTCGCTAGAGTCGCGACATGTCGCACAGCGTTCGTCGGGCCGCTCTGATCGTCGATGCGATCGCCGAGCATCCTCGGTCCGTGGCCGACCTCGCGACGGAGTTCGGACTGCATCGCTCGACGATGTTCCGTGAGCTGCAGACCCTCGAGGATGTCGGATACGTCCGGCGCCGCAGCGACGGCACCTACGTGCTCGCGTTCCACCTCATCTCGCTCGCCCAGACCGCGCTCGAGAACCTCGATCTGCGTGCCGCGGCCTCGCGGCACCTCCGCTCGCTGCACGAGGTCGTGGGCAACACCCTGCACGTCGCCGCGCTCATCGACGACACGATCGTCTACGTCGACAAGGTCGAGGACCGGGGCGGCGTGCGCATGTACTCCCGGATCGGCTCGCGTGTGCTGCCGAACTGCACGGGCGTGGGAAAGGCGATCCTCGCCGGACTGGATGAATCCCGACGGGATGCCGTGCTGGCCGGCGTCGACTGGACGGCGCACACTCCGCGCACCCTCACCACGCGCGCGGCGCTGGACGCCGAGCTCGACGTGATCTCGGAGCGGGGGTGGGCTGTCGACGACTCGGAGTTCGAGGACTTCGTGAATTGTGTCGCCGTGCCGATCCGCAGCGTGACCGGAGTGATCGGCGCCCTCTCGCTCACGGCGATCCGCATGGTGCAGGACCTCGACGACCTGGCAGTGCGCATCCCGCTGCTGGAACGCACCGCGGCGCTCATCGCCCGCGACGCCGGCTGAACTCGAGTCGCGACGCCCGCCGCGTATCGTGGGGAGGTGCCCGACTTCCCCTACGCCCGCCTTCGGCGTCACCCCGACGTCGAGGCCGAGAACCTCCAGGCGTACGACGCGACCGATCTCCTGCTCACCGAGTGGGGCATCGCCTCCGGAATCGCGGGTGACGAGATCGCCGTGATCGGCGACGAGTACGGCGCAATCACGCTCGCCCTGACGGATGCCGGGCGCACCGGCATCCGCGTGCATCAGGACCTCGCGACCGGTCGCCGCGCCCTCGCGCGGAACGCCGCGGATCTGCAGATGGGGGGCGGCTACACCGAGCACGAGCTGGATTCGTCGTTGTTGGTGGGCGCGACGCTCGTACTGCTGCAACTGCCGAAGTCGCTCGCCGAGCTCGAAGAGATCGCGGATGCTGTCGCCCGCTGGGCAGCCCCCGGCGTGGTGCTCGTGGCGGGAGGTCGCGTCAAGCACATGACGCTCGCCCAGAACGACGTGCTGGCGCGCAGCTTCGAGACGGTGCAACCGCAGCGTGCCGAGCGGAAGTCACGGCTGATCATCGCCTCCGAGGCGCTGCCGGTTCCGGCGGAGCCGCCGTTCCCCGTGTCGATGCGGCATGGCGGATTGACGCTCGTCGCGCACGGTGGGGCCTTCGCCGGGCCGCGACTCGACATCGGCACCCGCGTGCTGCTCGAGGTGCTCGGCCTCGCATTGCCAGAACTCCGGAGATCCGGGATGGAGGAGGCCGAAACCGGGCCGAGTGCAGGGACGGCCACGGGTTCTTCCGGAGTTCTGACGGCGGCGGCCTCGGTGATCGAGGCGGCGAGCACCGTCGTCGATCTCGGCTGCGGCACCGGTGCGCTCGCCGCAGCCTATGCGCTCGCGCATCCGCGGGCCCGAGTCATCGCGACGGATCGTTCGGCGGCAGCCGCGGCATCCGCCCGAGGCACCGTCGTCGTCAACGGTCTGGCCGGTCGCGTCGAGGTCACGCACGACGATGCCGGCTCGCGACTGCCCGATGCGAGCGTCGACCTCGTGCTGCTGAACCCGCCGTTCCACCTCGGCAACAGTGTGCATTCCGGCGCGGCGACGCGGCTCTTCGAGGCCGCCGCCCGCCTGCTCCGCCCTGGTGGCCAGCTGTGGACGGTGTACAACTCCTCGCTCAGGTATCGCGCCGAGCTGACGGGCCTGATCGGGGAGACCGAACAGGTCTCGCGCACCCCGAAGTTCACGGTCACCCGGAGCGTGCGGCGGGGCTGAGCACGCGCCCGCCGGCCGCAGAACCTGTGACCCGGCACCTCATCGATGACGGTCGATGTCGACGAGGAAGCCGCTCTGCCCAGGCCCACCCTCCTCATGCCAGGGGACTCGCGGCGCGGCGGACACCTGCGCAGAGCCGGGCACGGGGTGGCCTTGGTCGCGGGTCAGTCGGACCTCGGCGATCGCGGTCACGACCCCCGAACGCCGGTCGAGATCGAGCTGCACGTTCATGTCCTCGTGGTGCATCTCCTCGGCATCGACGGTCTCCGCGAGCTCCGGGCCGAGGGCGTCTGCGACCCACTCGCTCACGCCGAATCTGACGCTCAGAGCCACCTCCGATCCGACCTCGAAAGGCGTGCCGCAGCACTCCCATTCCCATGAGCTGAGCCAGATCCGCATGCCGCCGACTCTACGCCGGAGGCGCGCGCAATCCCCCGATCAGCCGGAGAAACCGAACGGCGGTAAGCTGTGTGGATTTGGCGCTGACCAGCCATTTCGTTAGACTGGTCTGCGGGCCTCTTGGCCTAAGACCAGTCCGCGGCCGCGTCCTTCTTTCGATCTGCTGTGCTGCGAAGAGGCGTGGGCGTACGGTCGATGTCCTCTGCGACGGATCCGAAATCCGACGCCAGCGCCGCCACAGCGAAGAACTCGAAACGGCCATGCGGACGTCACCCGGGCGTAACCGAAGCGGGCGTGCCCACGAAGGCGCGCCGCAGGGGAAACGTGTCCGAAATCGCACTTGAAGCGCGCCATCTGTTCAAGGTGTTCGGGAAGAATCCGAACCAGGCCGTCCGCCGACTGAAGGCCGGAGAGAGCCGCACCGACGTCGCCGACGCCGGCACCGCCGCCGTCATCGACGCCGGTTTCACCGTGAACAAGGGCGAGATCTTCGTCATCATGGGACTCTCGGGTTCCGGCAAGTCCACCATCATCCGGATGCTCAACGGCCTGCACGAGGCGACCGACGGCTCCGTCCTCATCGCCGGTGATCCGATCACCGGCATCCCGGCGTCGCGACTGCGCGAGATCCGCCGCGACCGCATCTCGATGGTCTTCCAGCACTTCGCCCTGCTGCCGCACCGCACGGTCGCCGCGAACGTCGCGTACCCGCTCGAGCTCAAGGGCGTTGGTAAGGCCGAGCGCCTGGCCAAGGCCGCAGAGATCCTCTCGCTCGTGGGCCTCGACGGGCAGGGTGAGAAGCTTCCGAGCGAGCTCTCCGGCGGCATGCAGCAGCGCGTCGGCATCGCTCGTGCCCTCGCCGCCGACACCGACATCCTGCTCATGGACGAGGCGTTCAGCGCGCTCGACCCGCTCATCCGCCGGGAGATGCAGGAGCAGCTGCTCGAACTGCAGCAGAAGTTCCAGAAGACGATCGTGTTCATCACGCACGACCTCAACGAGGCGATGTTCCTCGGAGACCGCATCGCGGTGATGCGCGATGGCCGAGTCGTGCAGATCGGAACACCGGAGGACATCCTCACCGACCCCGCCAACGACTACGTCGAGCAGTTCGTGCAGGACGTCGACCGCGCCCGCGTGCTCACCGCCGCGAACGTCATGGAGCGCCCGCGCCCCGTGGTCGCCGACACGGCCGGACCCCGCACGGCCCTTCGACAGATGCGCGACTCGTTCATGTCGGCGACCTACGTCGTCGGCCGCGACCGGACGCTGGTCGGCATCGTCACAGACCGGGATGCCGTGAAGCAGATCCGCAAGGGCGAGACGACCCTCGCGCCGATCCTCAAGCCCGTGCCGCAGGCGGTGCACGAGGACGAGGTGCTGATGAATCTGTTCATCCCGTCGGTCGAGTCGCCGGTGCCACTGGCGGTGACGGATGCCGCAGGCCGACTGGTCGGCGTGATCCCCCGTATCACCCTGCTCGCAGCCCTCGGCCCCGGACCAGGCGCGACCGGCGAGCTCACGCTGCCGCTCATGCCGATGCCGCAGGCCGAGATCGACGCCGTGCTCGACGACGGCTGGACTGCCGACTCGCCGATCGATCCCTTCCCTTCGGCTGAGACCGCCGGCCCGGTGCTCGACAGCTCCGCAGCGGCATCCGACGACTCGCCGCTCTCGGCCACCCACGCGCTGGCCGATCCCACCCGGTCATCGAGCGAGCGCCCCGATGACGGATCCACGACCCCCGAGGAGATCACCCGATGAACTTCCAGCTCCCCCTCGGAACGTGGGTCGCCTCCGGCGTCGCCTGGATCAAGGACAACCTCGACGGCTTCCTCTCGGTCGTCTCGTCGATCGTCACCTTCCTCGTCGACGGCCTGAGCTTCCTGCTGCTGCTGCCGTACTTCCACGTCGTGATCGTGATCGCGGCCCTCATCGCCTGGCTCGTGCGGTCCTGGCAGCTCGCGATCGGCACCGTGATCTCGTTCGGCCTGATCGTCGCGATGGGACTCTGGGTCCCCGCGATGCAGACACTCGCCCTCGTGCTCGTCGCGGGTGCCGTCGCCGTGGTCATCGCGGTGCCGCTCGGCATCTGGTCGGCGCGGAACGCGACCGTGCGCGCGGTGCTCAAGCCCGTGCTCGACTTCATGCAGACCATGCCGGCGTTCGTGTACCTGATCCCCGCGATCGTGTTCTTCAGCATTGGCGTGGTGCCGGGTCTCGTCGCCACCGTGATCTTCGCGCTGCCCCCTGGCGTGCGGCTCACCGAGCTCGGCATCCGCGGTGTCGATTCCGAGACGGTCGAGGCCGGTCAGGCGTTCGGTGCGACGCCCGCGCAGATCCTGCGCGGCATCCAGCTCCCCCTCGCGATGCCGACGATCCTCGCCGGCGTCAACCAGGTCATCATGCTCGCGCTGTCGATGGCGGTCATCGCCGGTATGGCGGGCGCCGATGGCCTCGGGAAGATGGTCGTCGAGGCCATCTCGACCGTGAACATCGCCAAGGGCGTCGAGGCCGGACTCGGTGTCGTGCTGATCGCGGTCTTCCTCGACCGCGTCACCGCCTCGCTCGGATCGCTGGGTCAGAACCGCTCGTCGCTGCTCGGGATGCTGGCACGTCGCCGCTCCACGCAGCGTGAGGATGCGGCATCCGCTGTCGCCGTCGTCCCTGCCGCCCCCGGCACCGATGCGCCCGCCGACGAGAAGGAGCTCCAGAATGCGTAAGTCCCGAATCCTCAGCGTCGCGGCCGTCGCCGCCGCGGCATCCCTCGCCCTGGCCGGATGTGCGTCCGACGGCGCCGGCGGCACGATCGAGCTGGCCGGAGGCGGCGGGTCCGCCGGTGGCGGCGGTGACAAGGGCACCATCACGCTGGGCTTCCTGCCCTCGTGGACCGACGGTCTGAGCACCGCGTACCTGCTTCAGGATCAGCTCGAGAAGCTCGGCTACACGGTCGAGATGCAGACGCTCACCGAGGCGGGCCCGCTGTACACCGGACTCGCGCAGGGCGACGTCGATGTGTTCCCGTCGGCGTGGCCCGAGGTCACGCACGCCGAGTACATGGATACCTACGGCGACTCGATCGAGGATCTCGGCACCTACTATGACAACGCGCGACTGACGATCGCGGTGCCGGAGTACTCCGACATCGACTCGATCGAGGATCTCGTGGGTGCGGGCAGCACCTTCGACGGCAAGATCTACGGCATCGAGCCGGGCGCGGGGCTCACCGCGCAGACGCAGAAGATGATGCCCGAGTACGGCCTCGACGGCGAGTATCAGCTCGTCACCTCTTCGACCGCCGCGATGCTCACCGAGCTGAAGTCGGCGACCGAGAAGCAGGAGGACATCGTCGTCACGCTGTGGCGTCCGTTCTGGGCCAACGACGCATTCCCCGTGAAGGACCTCGAAGACCCGAAGGGTGCGATGGGCGAGGCCGAGGGACTGCACTTCCTCGGAACGCTCGGCTTCGCCGACGAGTTCCCGGATGCCGCCGAGCTCATCCAGCAGATCGTGCTGGACGACGAGCAGTACGGATCGCTCGAGGACCTCGTCGTGAACGAGTACGGCGAGGGCCAGGAGGCCGCGGCCGTCGACGCCTGGCTCGAGAAGTACGGCGACCAGTTCGACTGGGTCGTCGACTGACGGGTCGGCGAGACGAGGGGGCATCCGATGAGGATCCCCCTCGTCGTCTTGCGGCCCGCGTTCGCATCTCGCGTTCGGGCTGAGTTCTCACCTTCGGGCTGAGGAAACGCTCGGGAGTCTCCTCCCGAGCACGAGAACTCCTCCCGACGAGGTGCGCCGAGGGGCAGGGGAGTCGACGCGAACAGCATCCGAGCGCGACGAAACGCCCCGTCCGGGCCCGAAGGTCCGGCCGGAGCGTCCCGCTTCGCTGCGTGAGGTCATCCGATCTTCTTGCGGTAGGTGACGATCGCGAGTACGTACGCGACGACGAGGATGCCGACGCACCACGCGAGCGCGACCCAGATGTCGGACCCCACCGGCTTCTGTGCGAACAGCGCCTGGATCGTGTTCACGATCGAGGTCACCGGCTGGTTCTCGGCGAACCAGCGCACCGGCCCCGGCATCGTGTCGGTCGGCACGAACGCCGAGCTGATGAACGGCAGGAAGATCAGCGGATACGAGAAGGCGCTCGCCCCGTCGACCGTCTTCGCGCTGAGTCCGGCGATGATCGCCAGCCAGGTGAGGGCCAGCGTGAACAGCATCAGGATGCCGATCACCGCGAGCCATGCGCCGACACTCGCGCCGGTGCGGAAGCCCATCAGGAACCCGACCGCGAAGATGATCGCCAGGGTGATCGCGTTCGCCACGAGCGACGTGAGCACGTGCGCCCACAGCACGCTCGACCGTGCGATCGGCATCGAGTGGAACCGCTCGAAGATGCCCGACTGCATGTCGGTGAACAGCCGGAACGCCGTATAGGCGATGCCCGATGCGATCGCGATGAGCAGGATGCCGGGGAGCAGGTAGTTCACATAGTTCTCGGCGCCCGTGCTCTGGCGGAGCGCGCCGCCGAAGACGAACACGAACAGCAGCATCAGGGCGATCGGGGTGACCGCGGTGGTGATGATGGTGTCGGCGCTGCGGAAGATGTGCCGCAGGGAGCGGCCGGTGAGGGTCGCCGTGTCGGCGATGACGTGAGTGCTCATGCTGCGTCCTCCTTCGTGGTGTGCGGGTCGGTCGATGTGCGGGGACCGACCAGGGTGAGGAAGATCTCCTCGAGAGTGGGTTGCTTCTCGACGTACTCGACCTTCGCGGCCGGCAGCAGTCGCTTCAGCTCGGCGAGCGTGCCGTTCGCGATGATGCGACCCTCGTGCAGGATCGCGATGCGGTCGGCGAGGTGTTCGGCCTCATCGAGATACTGCGTCGTGAGCAGCACAGTGGTGCCGTTCTCGGCGAGTCCGCGCACCACGTCCCACACCTCGATGCGTGCCTCGGGGTCGAGTCCCGTGGTCGGCTCGTCGAGATAGATGACCTCGGGGTTCCCGACCAGGCTCATCGCGATATCGAGCCGGCGGCGCATGCCGCCGGAGTACGTGCCGACCTTGCGTGCCCCGGCATCCGTGAGCCGGAACGTCGCGAGCAGATCGTCGGCGACCTTCCCTGCGTCGGGAAGGTGCCGCAGCTGTGCGACGAGGACGAGGTTCTCCCGTCCGGTCAGGACTTCGTCGACCGCGGCGAACTGCCCGGTGAGGCTGATCGATTCGCGCACGCCGACGGGGTCGCTCGCGACGTCGTGGCCCTGCACGACCGCGGTGCCGGCATCCGGCTTCAGCAACGTCGAGAGAATGCGGACCATCGTCGTCTTGCCGGCGCCGTTCGAGCCGAGCAGGGCGAAGATCGAGCCCTTCTCGACGTCGAACTCGACCCCGCGCAGCACGTGCAGCTTCCCGTAGGACTTCTCGATGCCGCGCACCGAGATGGCTGCGTTCGTCATGACGCCTCCTCCGCCTTCTTCGCGTCGTCGAACGCCTTGATGAGGCGCGCGCGCTCCTTGTCGATCCACTGCCGTCCGCCGTATGCCGCGGCGTAGTTCTCGGCGAACTCGACCGGGTCATCGCCGACGATCGCGCTGACCGGCGTGCCGTCGATCGCGGCGCGCTCCCACAGATCGGCGATGTCCAGGAACATCTTCACGATCGTGTCTCCGTCGGTCAGGCCCCCGTAATACGTGTTGTAGCGCTGCTGGGCCTTCGCCATCTCGCGGTACGGCTCGGGCAGGGCGTTGATGCGGGCTTGAGCCTGCTTGTACTGCTTCTTCTCTTCGAGCGATCCGGTGATCACTTCGATCCACTTCGCGGCCATGTCAGTTCTCCTTGTTGCTCGTGGTGGTGGTGTTCAGCTGTTCGATGTGCTTCGCGAGGAAGTTCCAGGTCTTCCAGAAGTCCTCGAGTTCCTCTCGGCCCTGCGCGTTGAGGGAGTACACCTTGCGTGGCGGCCCCTTCTCGCTCGGGACCTTCTCGACGTCGACGAGGCTCTTCTGCTCGATCCGCACGAGAAGCGCGTAGATCGTGCCCTCTGCGATGTCGGCGAACCCGTGGTCGCGCAGTCGCGTGGTGATCTCGTAGCCGTAGGCCGGCTGCTCGGCGAGGAGAGCCAGTACGAGGCCCTCCAAGGTGCCTTTGAGCATCTCGGTCATCTGCTTGCCCATCAGGCCCTCCTTTCCTTGGTCTCGGTACTCAGTGTTGCTGGGTACCGGTACAAAGTAACACCGAGTACTGGTACTTAGCAACACTGAATACTGAACTTTTTCGAGCGGGTCGCCGAACGGGACTCCCCGCGGCAGCCGGGGCCTTCAGAACTCCGGAGATCTGGCGCGGTTCGGCGCCGCGGGCCTGGTCAGCACGTCGTCGAGGACGGTTTCTCCGGAGTTCTGACGGCCGGGCCGCGCGCACAACTCCTCAAAAGCGGTCGCCGAACGGGGCGCAGGGTCTCTTCAGGCCCGGTTCGGGGGCAGAGAGTGAGGAGTTGTGCGCCGGAGTCAGCCGAGCCGCGCGGCGGCGACCATGCCGTCGAGCAGCGAGAAGGTGCGCGATGCGGCGGGGCGGATGCCGAGAACACCAGCGAGCTCGAGAGCCAGCGCCGCGTGTCCTGCGACGTTCGGGTGGAACGGGTCGTTCATCAGACCCCACGGCACGCCACCGTTCCCGAGCTCGGTGAACCGCGCGTGCTGATCGACGAGGATCACGTCCTCCGCGGCGGCGACCTCGCGCACGGCATCCGCGAACTCCTGCAGACGCTGCCGGCCTGGCGCGTTCGCGGCGTCGATGGACGGAGGGGTCTGCAGCACGACGATCGCTCCGAGGGCGCGCGTCCGTGCGACGAACTCGCGCAGCGACGCGGCGAACTCGGCGGGCGAGACCAGCGGGCTGCCGGGCAGCGTCGACATGTCGTTCGTGCCGATCATGAGCGTGACGACATCGGGCTGCCATGACGAGACGCGACGTTCGAAGTCTCCGAGGATGTCGGGCAGCCGATGCCCGCTGATCGCCGTGTTGATGACGACGTCGCGGGTGCGCGCGAGCTCGCCGCGGATGAGCTCGTGCAGGTGCTCGGCGTAACTGCGTCCGCCGTTCGTGTGCACGAGTCCGTGCGTGATCGAGTCGCCCGTGATCACCCAGTTCCGCGGCTCGGTGCCGACCAGGGCGTCGGCGAGGCGGTGGAGATCGGAAGCGGCGGATGCGGGGGAGGCGGTCGACACGCCCCCGAGCCTATCGCCGCCCCCTTCCCCAGGACGATGCGCCAGACTGGAGACATGACCTCGTCTGCTCTCGAAGCCCTGCTCGCCCGCGTCACCGACAGCGCTCTGCTCGATGATCCGACCGCCGAGAACGGGCTGGTCTACGGGCGCGCGAACATCGATGCGGCCGGCACCGTGGTGAATGTGAACATCGATCCGGAGCTCGAGGATCGCGACGACGAGGACGTCGATCACGATGAGCTGATCGCAGCGCTCTCCCGCATCCTCGGCATCGCCGAGTCCCGCTGGCGCGCCATCGTCGACGAGGTCGCGAGCGACATCGAGGACGCCGTGGGCGATGAGCCGGTGGCCGAGCAGATCGACATCCGCGACGACCTCGAGGCGGCGTCCGTTGTCGTCTTCGCGGATGCCGTGCTGCTGGCGTTCGACGCTCCGAAGCAGTTCCCCGACTCGCGCATCCTCGTGCAGCTCGACGAGGATCTCGAGATCGACGGCGTCGAGATGCGCGATCGCGATGACATCGAGACCGTGGAGTTCGACACCCTCGACGAACTGCTCGACCACATCAGTGGGCCCGAGGAGGACTGAGCGCGCGACGAGCGCCCCGTTCTGTCGCGCTCCTCTTCGCCAGCGCCCCCGTTCGTCTACGAGGCCCCCGCTCATTCACGTAATTCAGCGGGGGTGTCGTAGCTCAGCGGGGGCGTCGGCGGTCGCCAGCGCGGCGGTCACCCGGTCGGCGGTCGCCCGCGCGGTGCCGCCCTCACAGCCACCGGCGGTACTTGAAGATTCCGTAGAGCCCCACCGCGAAGGCGAGCATCGCCGCGATGGCCATCGGGTATCCGAACTTCCAGTGCAGCTCGGGGATCGCATCGAAGTTCATGCCGTAGACGGTGCCGACGAGGGTCGGGGCGAAGATGATCGCCGCCCACGACGAGATCTTCTTGACCTCGTCGTTCTGCTTGAGAGCCGTCTCGGACTGCCGCCGCGAGACGAGTGCCGAGTGCACCGTGAGGGCGTTGTCGAGGATCGCGCGGAACGAGTCGATCCGCTCGTTCACGCGGATCACGTGGTCGAGCACGTCGCGCAGCGAGCGCTGCAGCTCCTCGTCGATGCGGTACTTGTCCGATCCCCGGCGCAGCCATTCCAGCATCCCGGAGAGCGGATGCACCGCCCGCTGGAACCCGATCACCTCGCGCGACAGCTGGTAGATGCGGCGTGAGAGGGCGTCGTCGTCGCTGTCGCCGAACAGCTGGTCCTCGATCTCGTCGATGTCGTTCTCGAGTCCTGCCACGATCGGCTCGTACTCGTCGACGACCTCGTCGAGGATCGCGTACAGCACGGCCTCCGGTCCCATCGCGAGCAGATCGGGGTTCGCCTCCATGCGGCGCCGCACGGCGGCGAGATTCGGCGACTCGGCATGCCGGATCGTCACGACGAAGTCGGGGCCGATGAACAGGTGCAGCTCGCCGAACTCGATCGACTCCTCCTTGTCGCGGTAGCGGGCGGGCCGCAGCACCGCGAACAGGGTGTCGCCGTAGCGCTCGACCTTGGATCGCTGGTGGCCGGAGAGCGCGTCCTCGACGGCCAGGGGATGCAGATCGAACTCGCGCGCGACCGAGTGGACCTCTTCCGGACTCGGGCGATAGAGACCGATCCAGGCGATGCCGCCGTGGGCGTCGAGGCTCCGGTAGGTCTCGTCCAGGTTCTTCGGGGTCTCCACGCGACGTCCGTGGACGTACACGCCGTTGTCGATGAGCGCCATCATGCGGCTCCGTTCTCGCAGGCGCACGCCGAACGTGTCGGGTGCGCAGATCCATCAGGGGCGGATGACGCCGCCGACGGCTGCGGGAACGTGCCTGTTCGCGAGCGGATGCTCAGCGCGGGAGTGCAGGCGAGTGCGACGCAGCGAAGGCGGCGTCGTGACTATCACCGGACATCGCCATCACCGCCTTCCTGCACTCGGGGGCTCGGAGGCCCAAGGGGAGATCATACTCCTCGATCTCGGGTGATGCGGGCCGGGCCCGCTCAGCGGAGCGCGACGATCTCGCCGCCGCGCGCGGCCGATGCCAGCGCGGCCGTGGCGATCTCGACCGTGCGGATGCCGACACCCGCGTCGGGCTGCGGATGCCGCCCCTCGCGTACGGCGCGGACGAACTCCTCGAGTAGCAGCGCATCGAGGTCCGCGCCGACCGGAATCCAGGTCTCCGCCTGCGCATCGTGCCCGGCGACGCCGTGCGCGAACGGGCTGACGGTCACGGTGCCCTTCTCGGCGACCACCTGCAGCGTGAGCCCGCCCCAGGTCGGCGAGCTCATCGGCCAGCTCCACGAGCAGTCGATCGTCGCGATGACCCCGCTCGGGTACTGGATCGTGACGAGTCCACCGGTCTCGACGGCGAGATCCCGCTGCCCGTGCAGGATGCTGTTGGATACGGCTCTGACGGACTCCGCCCGCTCAGCCAACAGCTCGTCGAGCAGATCGGCGCAGTGCACCACGTGATCGACCAGCGCCCCGCCTCCGGCGAGTTCAGGATCCGTGAACCAGGCCCTGTCCTGCGGCAGCTTGCCGTTGTTGACGCCGGTGACCCCGAGAACTCTGCCGAGGCGGCCGCTGCGCAGCTCGGCGATCGCCTCGCGGACGGACGGCGCGAATCGCACCGGGTAGGCGACCATCAGCGTCACGCCCGCGCGCTCGCAGGCTTCCCGCATCGCCCCGGCGTCGTCGACGGTCGTGGCCAGAGGCTTCTCGCACAGTACATGCACGCCCGCGGCGGCGGCGCGCTCGACGAGCGCTCGATGGCGGCTGTTCTCGGCGGCGATGACGACGGCATCCGGCTTCCAGGCGAAGGCGTCGTCATAGGTGTCGACGTACTCGACGCCGAGTTGTGCGGCGAGCTCGGCTCCGCGCGGCGCGTCGTCGGGCGCGCTCGCACCGTCGGGATCGGTTGCGATGAGCGTGACGTCCGGCATAGACCTCAGTGCGTGCACGTAGCTGAGGGCGTGTGTGTGCGCGAACGACAGCACGGCGACGCGCAGCGGGGCGGCGGGGGTCATCGGGTGGCCTCCTCGGCCTCGAGGCGGGCCGGACCCTCGAGGCGGGCCGGACCCGAAAGGCGGGCCGAGCCGAGGGAGACGGGCGCCCCGGCGGCGATGGAGGCGTAGGCGGCCTCCGCGATCGCGACGGCGGCGATGCCGTCGGCGGGGGAGACGCGCGACTCGCGGCCTTCCCGCAGTGCGGCGACGAAGTCGGAGATCTCGGCGAAGTACGGGCTCTCCGCGGCCGACATCGGCGGCAGATAGTCCGACGCGGACTCGTCGAGCACAGCATCCGTGCGCAGCGTGCGGTCATCGGCGCTGTCGTAGCGCAGCCGCCCGTCGGACCCTGCGACCTCGATGCTCGTGCGGAACGGCATTCCGGGTGCGACCCAGCTGGCGTGCATGTGGCTGATCGCCCCCGAGCGATGCGTCAGCACGACGTGCGATGTCACCGGGGCGGGCACCCTGTCATCGATCGTCGGGGGATTCTGCACCGCGTACACCGACGTCACGGGACCAGCCAGCCACAGCGCCTGATCGATGTCATGGATCATGAGGTCGCGGATCAGGCCGCCTCCAGTGCTCTCGGCGTAGAACCACGGCGACTGGGGGGCGGAGCCCGCCCGGCTGAACCTCAGCACGGCGAGCGTCCCGATCGTCCCGGCATCGACCGCGGCCTTGATCGCCGCGTACTCGCCCATGTAGCGGACGACGTGCGCCGCGAAGAGCCGCACGCCCGCGGATTCGGCGGCGCTCGCCACAGCGGCGGCCGCCTCGGCGGTGGTGGCGAGAGGCTTCTCGCAGATCACGTCGACGCCCTGGGCGATCGCGCGCAGCGAGAGTTCGGCGTGCGTGCTGCTCGGGGCGACGATGTCGACGATGTCGACGATGCGCAGCAGTTCGTCGACGTCGGCGACCACGGTGAAGCCGTATTCGGCGCCGATCTCCTCCGCACCGGCGATCGAGGTGACGTACCCCTCGGCCCCGAGTGCGCGCCACGCATCGGCGTGCACGCGGGAGATCCCGCCGGCGCCGATGAGTCCGACCTTCAACGTGCTCACTGCTTCTCCTCGGTGTCGCCCGCGCGAGCGGGATCGGTGTCGTCCGCGCGAGCGGGATCATGCGAGAGGGGCGTGATCGGCGGGGCCGGCATGCCCTCGATCCCGTAGATCTCGGCGGCGTGCCGCTGGAAGCCGTGCACGACCGCACCGTGCGCCGCGGCCTCAGCGCCGAGGCGCGCCTCGACGACCGGCACCTGGAAGGGAAGACCGAGATGACCGGGCAGTGCAGCACGCAGCGGGTCGAGCAGCTGCTCGTGCGCAGCGGAGAGGCCGCCGCCGATCACGATCATGGCCGGGTCGACCGTCATGCTCAGAGTCGCGATCCCGTGGGCGAGCTCGTCGATGAAGGCATCGAGCTCGTGCCGGGCAGTCGCGTCGCCGTCGCGGGCGAGCGCGAAGACCTCGGCGGCGGTCGGCGCGGAGCGCCACGAGATCTGTCCGGTCTCGGTGTTCAATCCGCGGAAGGCGAGTCGTCCGATGTCGCCGGCGGCGTTGTGGATGCCGCGGCGCGGGTGACCGCCGAGGATCAGGCCCATCGCGATGCGGTTGCCCACCGAGAGGTAGATCACGTCGTCCACGAGTTGTGCGACGCCGAGATGATGCTCCGCGACGGCGGCCAGGCGCACGCCGTTGTCGACGGCCACCGGGCAGTCGAACGCCTGACGCAGCTGCGAGCCGATGTCGATGCCCGACCACTCCGGGATCACGACCGAGGTGGTCACCCGGCCGGAGTCGTCGACGATACCGGGCAGTGAGACGCCCACCGCACGCACTTTCGAGGAGGGGATCGATACGGCGGCGAGGGTGCGCCGGACGTCATCGATGACGGCCGCGAGCTTGGATGCCCCGTCGCGTTGTGCCTCGACGCCGGTGTAGCTGCGCTGCGCGATCACCGCACCAGCGAGGTCGGCGAGCACGACGCGCACACTGGCGACGCCGATGTCGACGCCTACCACTGTTCCGGCGGCGGCGTGGAACGAGTATCGGCGGGCGGGGCGCCCGGCACCGCCGCCGTTCTGTGCGGGGGCGTCGACGATCAGCCCCGAGTCGCCCAGCGCCGTCACCGCATTCTCGACGGACGTGCGCGAGATCTCGAGCGATCGCGATAGCTCGTTGACGGTGGCGGGGCCGACATCACGCAGCTGCAGGGCGGATCGCGCGACGATCGAGAGCGGACCTGTCACGGCCATGTCGTGCCCCTCCTTCTTCGACGTCGATGGTGCGATCAAATTAGCACATTCGATTCTCAGATAGACCTCGGACGTTATCCACCCGGAAACATGGATGAAACAAGCCTCTGGGAACTTGTACTTGACGAATTATCCCAATCCAATGTCATAATGAAACCGTACTCAGCACGGTTCAAGCAAAGGAGCACCATGCGCGTCAGCAAGATCACCGGTGTCGCGGCCGGATTCGCGGCCGCCACCCTGTTGGCCGGATGTTCGGCCGGCGGAGGCAACGCCGCAGCGGGTGAGCAGGACATCACGGTCTGGCTCTACCCGGTCATCGCCGACGAGGCGGTGCACAAGGACTTCTGGGACTCGACGATCGCCGACTTCGAGAAGGCGAACGAGGGCATCAACGTGTCGTACGAGATCTTCCCGTGGGCGAACCGCGACGAGGCGTTGCAGACCGCGATCGCGGCGGGCAAGGGTCCCGACGTCGTCTACCTCATCCCCGACCAGCTCGCGTCCTATCAGAAGTCGATCGCCCCGCTCAACGATCTGCTGAGCGAGGAGCGTCAGGACGAGCTGCTCCCGAACGTCAAGTCCTCGGTCACGCTCGACGGCGACATCCTCGGCGCACCGATCCTCACGAGCGCGCAGCCGCTGATCTGCAACGCGGCGGCGTTCGAAGCAGCCGGCGTCACGGAGTACCCCGAGACCTGGGACGACATCATCGACATCGCCCCGGCCTTCACCGCAGCCGACATGTACGTCCTCAACTACCCCGCCTCAGCGGAGAACACCCTCAACCTCACGTTCTACCCGCTGCTCTGGCAGGCGGGCGGCGAGGTCTACACCGATGAGGGCGAGGTCGGGTTCGACAGCAAGGCCGGGGAGGAGGCGCTCACCTTCATCACCGATCTCGCCGAGTCCGGAGCCCTCGACCCCGAGGCCCTCACCACGAACGTGCCTCTCGAGCAGACCGCGATCGCGCAGGGCAAGGTCGGCTGCACGTGGAACAACGGCGTGACCGAGGTCGCTCCGTTCTGGGGCGAGGAGAACGTCAAGGTCCTGGCTCCCCTCACCGATGAGGAGTCCGTGGCCTACGGCACGGTCGGCTCGCTCTCGGTGCTCAAGGGATCCAAGGCGCAGGATGCCGCGGCGAAGTTCGTCGAATACGCCACCGGTGCCGATGTGGTCGAGCCGTATCTCACCGCGGCCGGGTACTTCTCGGCGCTCAGCACCACCGAGCCGCTGTACGCCGACGACCCGCTGCTCGGCGAGGTCGAGAAGTACGTCCCCGACACCACCGTCGGCGAGCTCAACGCCTCGTCGCGTGCGCTCATGGGCGTGCTCGCGCCGGAGATCCAGGCGGCTCTCCTCGGGCAGAAGTCGCCGGAGGACGCCCTCAAGGATGCTGCGGCCGCCGCGGCGCCGCTGACCCAGAAGTAGCAGGAACAGGGGGCGTGCGGCCCCGCACGCCCCCTGTTCGCCTACCCCGAGAGGTGTCACTGATGACGACGGCAACCACGGCCACGGCCGAGAGCGCGACGACCGCGACGAAGAGGCCCGTAGTGCGGGTCGCGCGGATCCTCGCCCGACGAGAGGCGCGAGTCGCGTTCCTGTTCGTCCTCCCCGCCTTCCTCCTGTTCATCGCGTTCCGCTTCGGTCCGAGCATCGTCGGCGTCGCGCTGAGTTTCTTCGATTACGACATCACCGGCGAGATCTCCTGGCGCGGCCTCGACCACTTCCAGCGCCTGGTGGCCGACCCACTGTTCTGGCGCGCGATGGGCACGACGCTGATCTACACGGTGTTCGCCGTGCCGATCTCGCTCGTGCTGTCGACCGTGATGGCGCTCGGCGTGCGCCGGGCGTTCCGCGGCGCGCGGTTCTTCCGCTCGATCTTCTTCCTCCCCGTCATCACCTCGCTCGTGCTGGCCGGTTCGATCTTCGTCTGGATCTTCTCCAGCGACGGCCCGTGGTCGGCGCTGATGGCCCCGCTCGGGCTCGGCGGATCGTGGCTCGGCAGCACCGTCCTTGTGATCCCCGCGATCGTCGTCGTGGGCGTCTGGTCGCGGTTCGGCTACGGCATGATGATCATCATCGCGGCGCTTCAGGACGTGCCGCGTGAGCTCGAGGAGGCCGCGCTCGTCGACGGCGCGAACTCCTGGCAGCGCTTCCGCTGGATCATCCTGCCGTACCTGCGCCCGACCTTCTTCTTCCTCGCGGTGATCGAGACCACCGCCGCCTTCCAGGTCTTCGACGTCATCTACGTGATGACACAGGGCGGCCCAGCGAACGCCAGCTACTCGCTCGTCTACCTGCTGTACGACCAGGGCTTCCGCTACTTCGACTACGGCTACGCGGCCGCCGTCGGCGTGGCGCTGTTCATCATGACCCTCGTCGTCGCGCTCATCCAGCGCCTGGTGATCGGAAAGCAGAAATGACCGCTCTGATTCAGCCGCCGGCTTCCGCTGCGTCGCCGTCGCCGTCGCCGTCGTCGACGAAGCGCCGCTCCTACCGCGCGCTGCAGCCGACCGGCTGGGGGATCGTCGGGCGTTGGATCTGGCTGACCCTGGCCGGGCTCCTGAGCTTCTTCCCGTTCTACGCGATGGTCGTGCTCAGTCTGAAGCCGGGCATGGTCGTCGAGCTCCCTGGGTCGCTGCTGCCGTGGACCGACATCTCGTTCGACGCCTACGAGCAGGTGCTCGCGGGACAGAACATCCTGGGCTGGCTCGGCAACACCCTGATCTACTCGCTCGTCTCGGTCGTGGCCGTCCTCTTCCTCTCGGCGCTCGCGGGATACGCGTTCGCGAAGAAGCGCTTCCGCGGCAAGGAGGTCATGTTCTGGTCGTTCCTCGCCATGGTCATGGTGCCGTTCCACGTCACGCTGATCCCGACCTTCATCCTCATGGCGAACCTCGGCGGCGTCGATACCTACTGGGGTCTGATCCTGCCGTCGCTCGCGAACGCGCAGGCCGTGTTCCTCATGCGGCAGTTCATCCAGGGACTGCCCGATGAACTCTTCGAGGCCGCGCGCATCGACGGCGCAGGCGAGTTCCGCATCTTCCTGCGGATCGTGCTGCCGCTGTGCAAGCCGATCCTCGCGACCCTCGGCATCTTCGTCTTCCTGTGGCACTGGAACGACTTCCTGTGGCCGCTCATCATCGCGAAATCCAACGCGATGTTCACACTCACCGTCGGCATCTCGTCGCTGCAGCAGCA
Organism: Microbacterium sp. ZW T5_45; assembly: GCF_044987415.1. Lineage (NCBI taxonomy): Bacteria > Bacillati > Actinomycetota > Actinomycetes > Micrococcales > Microbacteriaceae > Microbacterium > Microbacterium sp. ZW T5_45. The sequence continues at coordinate 26,408 of NZ_JBJDRJ010000031.1, forward strand.
GAACGTCCCGCTGAGCACCATGCTCGCCGGGTCCGTCGTCGCACTGCTGCCGATCTTCCTCGCGTACCTCATCGCTCAGCGGTACGTGCAGGAGGGTGTCGCCGGCACCGGGATCAAGGGCTGAGAGAAGGGACCCGCACGTGACTCCGCACGCATCCACCACGTCGCACGCATCGACCGAGAGGTACGCATTCACCTCGGAAGCCGAGTTGGAGAAGGCTCTCGCCACCCCCAGCGCGGGCCTGATCGAGGATCTGGCGAAGGGCTCCGGCGACCTCGTGATCCTCGGCGCCGGCGGCAAGATGGGCCCCACCCTGGCGATGCTCGCGCGTCGCGGGATGGACGCCGCGGGCAGGACGGGCGACGCGGTCCACGCGGTCTCCCGCTTCGGCGACGCCGCGATCCGTGAGCGGCTCGAGGCCGCCGGCGTGAAGGTCGTCCCGTTCGATCTGATCGAGAACGACGACTTCTCCTCGCTTCCGGATGCTCCGAACGTGGTGTTCATGGTCGGAGCGAAGTTCGGCGCCGCCACGAATGCGTCGTGGGCGTGGGAGGTCAACGCCGCCCTGCCCGACCGGGTCGCACGCCGCTACCGCGACAGCGCGATCTCCGTCCTCTCCACCGGTAACGTGTACCCCTTCGTTCCCGCCTCCTCCGGCGGAGCATCCGAAGAGGAGCAGCCCGCGCCGATCGGCGAGTACGCGCAGTCGTGCCTCGGCCGCGAGCGCGTGTTCGAGTTCGGCGCACAGGAACGAGGGACGAAGGTCGCCATCATCCGGCTGAACTACGCCGTCGACCTGCGCTACGGCGTGCTCGCCGACATCGGCAGCGCGGTGCACGCGGGGCAGCCCGTCTCGATCGCGACCGCCAACGTCAACGTGATCTGGCAGGGTTACGCGAACGAGGTGGTGCTGCGCAGTCTCGTGCACGCCTCGACCGCGCCCTTCACGATCAACCTCACCGGCCCGGAGCTGCTGAGCGTCGAGTCGATCGCGCGCCGCTTCGGGATGCTGTTCCCCCGCGAGGTCACGATCGTCGACGACCCGCAGCCGACCGCCCTGCTCAGCGATGCGCGGCGCTGCATGGCGCTGTTCGGCTATCCGTCGGTGTCGGCGGAGACGCTCATCGCCATGCAGGCCGACTGGATCGAGAGGGGGCTTCCGATGATCGCGAAGCCGACCAAATGGGCCGTACGGGACGGGAAGTTCTGATGACCGTTCCCGCCCTGAGGCCCGATGCCGCCGCGACGCTCGCACGTGGAGCGGTGATCCCGGCGCATCCGCTCGCGCTCACCGCCGCGCGCCGCATCGACGAGCGGCGTCAGCGGGCGCTCACCCGCTACTACCTCGACGCCGGTGCCGGTGGTGTCGCCGTCGGAGTGCACACGACGCAGTTCGAGATCCGCGACCCCGAGCATGCCCTCCTGGAGCCCGTGCTCGCGCTCGCCGCAGAAGAGATGGACGCCCGTGCGACCGCTGACGTGGTGCGCATCGCGGGTGTCGCCGGCGACACCGCGCAGGCGGTCGCCGAGGCCGAGCTCGCACGGGGGCTGGGCTACGACGCCGTGCTCGTGAGCCCTCGCGTCGCGGGCGCCGACGAGCGTGCCCTCCTGGAGCGCGCTCGCGCCGTCGGTGAAGTGCTGCCGGTCGTCGCGTTCTATCTGCAGACCGCGATCGGCGGCCCCGTGCTCGATCGCGCGTTCTGGCGGGAGTTCGCCTCGATCCCCGCCGTCGTCGCGGTCAAGGCGGCGCCGTTCGACCGCTACCGCACGCTCGAGCTGGTGCGCGGTGTCGCCGCATCAGGACGGGCCGACGAGATCGCCCTGTACACCGGCAACGACGATGCGATCGTCGCCGACCTGCTCTCGGAGTTCCATGTGGATTCGCCCGCGGGACCGCGCACGCTGCGCTTCGTCGGCGGTCTGCTCGGTCAGTGGGCCGTCGGCACGCGTGCCGCGGTCGCGCTGCTCGAACGCGCTCGGCGTGCGATGAGCGGCGATGCCGATGCGTATCGGGAGCTCGGGCTCGTCGCCTCCGACATGGTGGACGTCAACCAGGCCGTGTTCGACCCGGGCAACGAGTTCGCGGGTGTGATCGCCGGCGTGCACGAGATGCTGCGGCAGCAGGGCCTGCTCGAGGGGACATGGTGCCTCGATCCCGCCGAGGGTCTCTCGCCGGGCCAGGCCGACGAGATCGAGAGGGTCCGCCGCGCGTACCCCGCCCTGAACGACGACGCGTTCATCGCCGAGAACCTCGAGGCCTGGCTGCGATGAGCGGCTCGACCGGAGGGCCGACGGTGATCGCGGCGGTCTCGGCGCAGCTGTTCGCGGAGTTCTTCTCGGACGCGGACGCCGACCGTCTGCGCGCGGCCGCCGCGCGATTGGGCGGATCCTTCGTGCGGGTGGACCGGTTGGCGGATGCCGAGCTCTCCGAGGCCCGCATCGTCGTCACGAGCTGGGGCGCGGCGCCCTTCGATGCCGCCGTGCTCGCGACGCTGCCGAAGCTCGAGCTGGTCGCGCACACGGGTGCCACGATCAAGCCGTTCGCGACCGACGAACTGTTCGACCGCGGCATCGTGGTCACTCAGGCGGGAGCGGGCATGGCGCGTTCCGTCGCGGAGGTCTCTCTGGCCTTCACCCTCGCGCTCCTGCACCGGGTGCCCGAGATGCACAACGGGCTGCGGTCGGGCGACGGCTGGCACGACGCGGATGCCGTCGGCGTGCAGCACGAGATCCTCGGTGCGCTGATCGCCGTGATCGGCGCCTCGCGCACCGGTCGTGCCTATCTCGAACTCATCCGTGTGCTCGGCGCGGCACCGCTGCTGGTCGACCCGACCGTCGACGCGGAGCAGGCCGCGGTGCTCGGCGTCGAGCTCGTGCCCCTCGACGAGGCGCTGCGGCGCGCGCAGATCGTCGCCGTCCACGCGCCGACCCTGCCCGAGACGCATCATCTGATCGGGCAGCGCGAGCTCGCCCTGCTCCGCGACGGTGCGGGCGTGGTCAACACGGCGCGCTCCTGGCTGGTCGACGAGTCTGCTCTGATCGACGAGGTCCGTCGAGGCCGACTCAGCGCCGCGGTCGACGTGTTCGACGAGGAGCCGTTCGCGGTCGACAGTCCGTTCCGCTCGCTCCCGGGAATGCTGGTCACCCCGCATCGGGCTGCCGGCACCCATGAGGGCAGACGCCGTCAGGGGCGGATCGTGACGGACGAGATCGATGCCTTCATCGCCGGACGTCCGCTCGCGCACGCGATCGGACGCGCGCAGCTGGCATCGATGGCATGATCGGCTCTCCTCTGCGCGTGGCCTTCGCGGGACTCGCGCATTCGCATCCCTACACCGACGCCGCCAATGCGCGCGCGATGGGCGCCGAGATCATCGGAGTGCACGATGCGGATGCTGCGGCGACCGACGAGTTCGCGGTGCGGTTCGGCGGCGCGACGGTCACGTCGGTGGCCGAACTGGCGATGCTGGAGCCGGACCTCGTGATCGCGACCCCGCATCCCCACGAGGTCGTGCCGTTCCTCCGCGACCTCGGCGAGGCCGAGGCTCCCGTCTTCATGAACAAGGTGAGCGCAGCGACGCCCGCGCAGCTCGTCGAGGTCGAGCGCGCGGTCTCCGCGTCGGCTGTTCCGATCGGGACGGCCTCGGTGCTGCGGTTCGCCCCGGCGCTCCGAGCTCTCGCAGCGGACATCGCCGGCGACGAGGTGCTGGGCCTCCGAGTGCTCGCCCAGCACGACAACACGACGTTCCGGAGTCCGAACCGCCTCTGGCAGGACGATCCGCAGCGCGGCGGCGGCACCCTCGTCACCGTCGGGGTGCACGCATGGGAGATGATCGACGTGCTTCTTCCCGGCGCGGTTCTCGCGGCGCGATCGGGCTGGACACGAACCCGCTCCGGATCGACCACCGCCTCGGAGGACGCCGCCGGCATCGACGGTCTGCTGCGCGCTCCCGGTGCGGAGTTCGATGTGCCGGTGCAGGTCCTCGTCACCGGCGTTCCCGGGGCGCATGCCTACACGGTGGACGTCGTGACGAGCGCCGGCATCCGCTCGATCGCGCTCGATGTCGACGTCGACGATGCGAACGAGGCGCTGGGGTTCAGGGGACTGATCGGCGCGCTGCTCGATGCGACGCCGCAGGGATCGACTGTCGCCCCCTGGAATGAGGCGCGGGTCGTGGTGGCGAACTGCATCCGTGCTGCGGAGATCGCGCGAGGCGACGTATGAACGGGCCGGCGATCCGTGTGGCGCGTGACGACGACCAGGACGGCCTGACCGTGCTGTGGGCGACGGCGTTCACCCCGCCGCTCGCGCCCGATCAGTGGCTCCTCGATGACGAGCGTCTCGCCCGCACGTTCGTCGCCGAGGACGGCGACGGGCTCTGCGGATCGATCCACGGTATGACCAAACGCCTGCGCGAGGACGACGGCATCGCCGAGGTACTGGCGATCGGCAGCGTCGCTGTGGCGGAGCGGGCGAGAGGACGCGGGCTCGCACGTCGGCTGGTGGCGGCGGCTCTCGAGCGCGCGGGCCGCGCCGAGTGGGCGCTGCTGTTCACCGGCACACCCGAGGTGTATCGCTCGAGCGGTTTCGAGGCGTTCTCGATGCCCCGCATCCTCGTCGGACCTTGGAGAGCGCCGGCGTCCTCGCCGGACGCCGGACGGGTCCTGCGTGGGACCGTGGGTGCGGGGAGCCTCGAAGCGGTGCGCGAGGCATACGAACTCTCTCGGGAGGGCCGCGTGGTGCTCGCGCCGGTGCGCGGCGAGCGGGACTGGTCGATGGCCGAGGTGCGGATGAACGGCGCCACGCTGTACCGAGCGATCGAGGACGACCGGACGGTCGCCTATGCGGTCGCCCGTATCAGGGGCGATGTCGGCATCCTTCTCGAGTGCGCCATGGTCCCCGGCATCGATCACGCGGCGGATCGGTGGCAGGAGCTCCTCGGTGCTCTCGCGGCGGACTGGGCTGCGGCGGGTGTCGCGTCGTGCGAGTCGGCGGTCCCCGCCCTGCCGGAGGAGGAGCACGCGATCCGCGCGTTCGCGCCCGAGGCTCTGCGCCAGGAAGACAGCACCGGAATGATTCGACCGATCCGCCGTGCGGCGAGGGTGCACGGCATCCGCCACTTCACGGAGGCCGACTACTTCTGAGCATCCGTTCAGAGAAGCGCAAGGGGACCCAATGCACGACGCGGCTCGGCCGAAGGCCGACCGCCTGATCGCGGCGATCGAGTCGCAAGGAGGATGACGATGACCCAGCAGGAGACGACCGAGATCGCAGCGCTGCGCAGCAGGCGCATGGTGCTCGCAGGCTTCGGCGCGGCGGCGATCGGCGGCGTGATGGCCGTCGGCGCGGGCTCGCCGGCGCAGGCCGCGGGACCCGTCGTGCCGCAGAGCGCATCGGGGTCGGCGAACGTCGCCAACGGCGGCACGGCGACCGCGCTCGGCACGCGCAAGGGCAAGGACGGCGATCTCGTGCGAACGGCCGGGTATGCGACCGTCGGCGACGGTGGCGACGGCCTGTACCGCTTCGTGAAGGAGGGTGCCCCTGCGGCGAACGGCGGAACCGTCATCTCGGCGCCCAAGGGCGGCGCCTGGCTGCTCGTGCACGACGGAGCCGTCGACTTCCGGATGTTCGGCGTGATGGACGCGAGCGTCAACGCCGACGATGCCCTCGACGCGATGGTCTCCGACCCGAGCATCCGCCGCGTCGAGGCCCACAGCGACCTCAACTTCGTACGTCGGCACCGCTTCACGCGGTCGAACATCGCCTTCGATTTCGGAGGGCACCTGATGACGACGGTCGGCATCGAGAACGCGGGCAAGGACGATCCCTTCGCGGCGGTCATGTTCTTCCGCGGTGAGGTGACGGATGCCGTGCATGAGGCTCGTCTGAACGAGCCCGTTCCCGATCTCGGCGATGTCTTCCCGGTGGCGGATTCGTCGTTCTTCGCGGTCGGCGACTGGTACGCCGCCGAGGTGAACGCGCTCTCCGGTCGGTGGGAGCGCGAACTGCAGCGGCTGGTGCAGGTGACGCAGATCGTCGACGGCACGCACATCCGCATCAACTACAAGAACGGCTGGCCACTCGCCGCCGACCGCACGATGACCTGGCGCCGGGTCGTGCCCGTGCAGGACGTGACCGTGTCGAATCTGAAGTTCCTCGGCACGGGCACCGACGAGTACACCGGCTCGCACCCGTTGGCGTTCGAGTACGCGGTGCGCTGCGACGTCGACCACATCGACGGCACGGGTACCTTCTGGCCGCTCATCCAGCGCCGCTGGAACACGTACTACTCGACCGTGAGCTGCACGTTGAAGAACCCGACCTCGGTCACCTGGGGCGGGGCCGGGTACCTGACCCAGCAGATCTACTGCCTCTACGGCTACGTCGCGAACTGTCACACCGCCAACGCGCGGCACTTGAACGACTTCACCGCGAGCGCCTACTGCCTGGTCGAGAACTGCCACGGCGACGGCGACGACCAGGGTCCGTTCGTCACGCACGGTCAGTACGAGCACGACCTCACCTACACGGGCAACTCCGGTCTCATGACCTTCGCGAACTCGGGCGCGGCCTGGGGATCGGCGGCCAAGCGCATCACGGTGCGCAAGCACGTATGCTCGTGGTTCGTCGCCCGGGTGCGCATCACCGATCTCACCCTCGAAGACGTGCAGGTCATCGGCAAGCCCTCGCTCGCGGGTTCGGGGATGCTGTGGATCAACGCCGACGGGGCGCAGCTGCGCGGATGCACGGCATCCGACACACTCGTGATCTCGCAGGCCTCCGACAACTCCGCACGGCCGACCGTGATCGCCGACTCGCACTTCACGTTCGTGGCGCCGGGAGAGCTGACCAACGCCACGGTGAAGACGCCGGTCACGTTCGTCGACACCGTGCTCGATCGCGTCGGCGGGATGAAGATCACCGGAGCCGGAGCGGTCACGTTCCGCGGGTCGACGCTCACTGCGGCCGAAGACGCGGCTCCGATCTCGTCGTCCTCGGAGCGGCTGCGCATCGAGGGGTCGACGCTCCGGGGTGCGCGCATCACGGCGGCACGAGCGGAGCGCCAGGCCATCGAGATCACGGGGTCGGATGTCGCGATCACAGGCGGCACCGGCATCTCACGGACCGGAGATGGCGAGCTGCATCTGACCCTGGCCGACAGCTCCTTCCGCGCCGATGGCTCCGGCACGCACGTCTCGGTCCCGAAGGGTGCCACGCACTACCGCGCGGTCGGCAACCGCTTCGAGGGGGGAGCGCTGGAACTGAAGGACGCCGCCTTCGGCGGGTCGTCGACGCTGCTGCACACCGGCAACGTCGAGTCGGGGGTCACCCGATCGGCCTTCCCCGGAGCGGGCGCCCGCGTCGTCGACACCGCCAACCTCGCGGTCTGACCTTCCATGGACGTTGTGCGGATGGGGGTGAGACCGACGGAATCGCGCGAGACCGGTGCGCTGCGCGTCGGTCTCACGCCAGACTGTCGGATTCACGCGGAATCGTCGGTCTGGGGCGGGACGGACGTCGGAGTGATGCGCCGGACGGCTCTGGTCACGTGCTCGGCGATCACGTTCTTCGCCCGCTCGGGATCTCTACTGGCGATCGCATCGATGATCTGCTGGTGGCTGCGCACGTGCTCTTCCTGCTCGGCCGGGTCGAGCGCGGAGTTCGCCGCCTGGATGAATCCCGTGATGCGGCCGCGCAGCTGCGAGCTGACCTCGTCGAGGAAGCGGTGCTCGGCGAGCTCGGCCAGGGTTTCATGGAAGAGGCGGTCCTGGCGCAGCACCTCGGTCACGTCGCCGGGGGCGGCCGCGGACATGGCCAGGACGATCGCGTCGAGGCGGGCGGCGGACTCCGGATTCCAGCGCTCCTGCACCCGGATCGCCATGAACTGCTCCAGCACCACGCGCAGGCTCGAGATCTCCTCGATGTCCTGCACGCTGAGCTGCGCCACTCGCGCGCCGCGCCGTGGCTCGCGGGTGACCAGGCGCTCCTCGGTGAGGCGTGTCAAGGCCTCGCGTACGGGGATGTGGCTGACGCCGAGACGCGCAGCGAGCGTGCGCTCGACGAGGCGCTCGCCGGGGGCCAGCTCGCCGGAGTGGATGGCCGAGCGCAGCTCGGACGTGACCTGCTCGGCGACATTGTGGTCGGAGACGCTGCGCACGGGGTGCCCTTCGGGTCGTGCCGGACGCCGCGTACCGGCTCCGGGTCCTGCATCGACCGATGCTATGGCAGATTCCGCTCCGAGACCTGCTCCGAGGCCCGCTCACGCGAGAATGGCCGCGAGAAAGCGGGAAGACGGATGACGACGACGGCCATCGGCGACCGCATCCGCGTGCCGCGTACCCGCGCCTCGATCGGGGTCGCGCGTCGTGACGTGACCCCTCCCGTCGGCATCCGCGCGAAGAACTGGGGACCGGCCGACTGGGAGCGTTCCGAGGGCGCGCACCGGCCGTTCGCGCTGACGGCGCTGGCGGTGACGGGTTCCGACGCCCGGCTCCGGATGCTGCTCGCGATCGATGCCACCTGGTGGCGACGCGTCGACGACGAGCAGCGCGTGCGCGGAGCGATCCTCGATGGGCTCGGGCTCGCACCTGATCAGCTGATGATCTCGCTCTCGCACACGCACGCGGGCGCCGTGCTGTGCGCCGCCGATGCACACCTGCCCGGCGGGGAGCTGATCCCCGGGTATCTCGACGCCCTGGCCGCCGCGGGGATCTCCGCGGGGCGCGAGGCGATCAGGTCCGCGAGCCCCGGAGTGATCGAATGGGCGACCGGAACGTGCACGCTCGCTGCGGATCGCGAGCTCGACCTCGACGGCCGTCCCCTGGTCGGGTTCAACCCCGACGGTGACGCCGACGACACCGTCATGATCGGTCGCCTCAGCGTCGAGGGCGAGGTGCGAGCCACGCTCGTCAACTATGCCTGCCACCCGACGACCCTGGCCTGGCAGAGCCGCGAGGTCTCCCCGGACTATGTGGGCGCGATGCGTGAGCTCGTCGAGGCGGAGACGGGAGCCCCGTGCCTCTTCGTGCAGGGCGCGTCGGGTGAGCTGGCGCCGCGCGAGCAGTACACGGGCGATGTCGCCGTCGCCGACCGGCACGGGCGCTCCCTCGGTCACGCGGTGCTCGCGGCACTCGACGCCCTGCCACTGCCGGGGGAGGAGCTCACGCTCGCGGGCGTGGTCGAGTCGGGGGCACCGCTGGCGATCTGGTCCGGGCGGCCGGCGAGCGGCGGCGAGGTGCTCGACGGCGGCGTCGCGTCCGTCGAGCTTGCACTGCGCGACCTGCCGAGCCTCGACGATCTGGCCGAGGAGTGGAAGGACATCGATCCGCGTTCGCGAGCGGAACGCCTCGGCAGGGCGCGGAATCTGCGGGACGGGTACATCGACGGGCCGACCGTCTCCCACCCGGTCTGGGCCTGGCGATGGGGGGATGCCGTGATCGTCGGGCATCCCGGCGAAGCGTACTCCCCGCTGCAGACGGGTCTGCGCGCGCGGTTCCCCGGAACCCCGATCGTCGTCATGAACCTCACCAACGGTCCCGGCTTCGTGTATCTGCCCACCCGCGAGGCCTACGACCGTGGCGCGTATCAGGCATGGCAGACGCCGCTCGCGCCGGGCGCGCTCGAGCTCCTCGAGAACCACGCGGCCTCGCTCGTCGCGGCGCTGCTCGCCGATGGAGCAGCGACCCCTGCCGGTGCCGGAACGAACAGTCGACCTCATGAAGGAGAGAAATGAGCGCACAGCGCCCCATCGCCATCGTCACCGGAGGAGCCGCCGGGATCGGCTGGGAGATCGGCAGGCGGCTCGCCGCTGACGGTCACCTCGTCGTGGCCGCGGACCGTGTCCCCGGACTCACGGCGGGGGAGAACCCGGCCGGCATCGTGTGGCGCGAGCTCGACGTGACCGATCACGCCGTCGTCGACCGCGTGTTCGGCGAGATCGAGGCGGAGCTCGGCCCCATCGCCGTGCTCGTGAACAACGCCGGAATCCAGCGGCATCGCGGCATCGAGGACCTCACCTGGGACGAATGGGCCGCCGTCGTCGACGTGAACCTGCACGGCGTCTTCTCGGCGCTTCAGGCGGCAGGGCGGCGGATGCTGGAACGGGGCGACGGCGTCATCGTGAACATCTCCTCGATCTCGGCCCGCGGCTCGGCCGGGCGTGCTCCGTATGCCACGACCAAGGCCGCCGTGATCGGTCTGACCGCGACGGCCGGCGCCGAGTGGGCGGCCCGCGGCGTGCGCGTGAACGCCGTCGCGCCGGGATACATCGACACCGGTGTGTTCCGTCAGGGCGTCGACGCGGGCACCCTCAGCCTCGACACGATCCTGTCGCGCATCCCGGCGCAGCGCCTCGGTCAGGCGAGCGAGATCGCCGACGCGGTGAGCTTTCTCGCATCCGACCGGTCGCGCTACATGAACGGTCAGACCCTCTACGTCGACGGTGGCTTCATGGTCGACTACGGCGTGCCCCTCGCGAAGAGGCCCGAATGAGCACGATCACGCGCATAGCGACGGCGACGGCCGTGCTGCCCCTGCCCGCACCCCTGCGGCTGGGCGCGATGACGGTGACCAGGCGCGAGTACAGCGCGGTGCGAGCGTACGACGCCGACGGGACGACCGGCATCTCCTACTGCCTCTCGCGTGAGGCGCCGATGGCGGAGATCGTCGATCGCCTCGTGGCCGCGCACACGATCGGGATCGACGCCGATGACCCGTCGGCGGCGTGGGAACGGATGCTGCGCGGCAGCGCGATCGTGGGGCGTGTCGGTCTCGTGCGACGAGCCATCGGGCTGGTCGACATCGCGCTGTGGGACATCGCGGCGCGCCGCGCCGGTGTGCCGCTCTGGCGCCTGCTCGGCACCGGAGCGGGGGAGCGCGAGGCGATGCTCGTCGCCGCGTACCCCTCTCCCGACCGTACGCCTCGTGAGGTGGCCGACGAGGTGCTCGCACAGGCGCCCGGGTGGTCGCAGGTGAAGATCTCCCGGTCACCGGACCCCTCGTACATGCGCGAGCTCCTCGGCATCCTGAACGCCGAGCTGCCGTCGACCACCGGTCTCGTCGTCGACGTCGGCTTCGGGTGGCCGGATGCCGACACCGCGCTCGCCGAGATCGCTCAGTGGGGTGATCCGCGGCTCGCGTGGCTCGAGGATCCGCTGCTTCCCGAGGACGCGGAGGGGTGCGCACGGATCCGTCGCGAGTCGGGTCTCGCCGTCGCGGTCGGCGATGAGGTCACCGATCCCGCGGTGCTTCGGGCGCTCGTCGAGGTCGGCGAGGTCGACGCCCTGCGGCTCGACGTCGTCGCGATCGGGGGTATCACACCAGCCCGGGAGGTGATCGCCTGGGCGTCCGAACGCGGCGTCCCCGTGTCGGGCCACGTGTATCCCGAGGTCACCACGCACCTCGGCATCGCCGTCGAGACCTTCGCGCGCGGTGGGAACCCCTACGACCCGTCGCCGTCCTTCATCATCGGCGGTCCGTCGTTCGACGGCGCCGTGCGACCATCGGCACAGCCGGGGCTCGGGTTCGAGCTCGACGAGGCCGTTCTCCCCTTCGAGAGGATCCGACCATGACCCCGTCTGCACGCAGCGTGGTGGTCACCGGCAGCGGCAAGGGCATCGGCCGGGCGGTCGCCGAGCGACTGACCGCGGACGGCTGGATCGTCGTCGGCCTGGAGCGCTCGCCCGGATCGGGGTCGGTCGAGGCCGGTGCGGTGGCAGAGGTCGTCATCGGAGACTCGGCCGATCGCCCGGCGCACGTGCAGGCGTCGTACGTGGCTCGGGCGCTGGCCCCTCTGCACGGCTGGGTCAACAACGCGGGCATCACCCGCCGCACGCCGCTGCACGAGCTCGACGAGGACCTGGTGCGCGAGATCGTCGGCATCAACGGGTTCGGCTACCTCTGGGGCTGCTCCGCCGCCGTGTCGGCGTTCGTCGACCAGGGCGTCTCGGGAGCGATCGTCAACATCGGCTCGATCCACGGCCGCGCCAGTCACCTCGATCACGCGGCCTACGAGTTCACCAAGGGCGGCATCGACGCGCTGTCGCGCAGCATCGCGGTCTCCTACGGACAGCTGGGGATCAGGGCCAACACCGTGGCGCCCGGGGGCGTGCGCACGCCGCACCTCGAGGCGCAGATCGCCGCGTCGGCGGATCCCGAGGCCGCGGAGCGCGCGCTCGCGGAGGGGCCGCCGATGGGGCGCATCGCACGCGCCGAGGAGGTCGCGGCGGTCACGGCGTTCCTGCTCTCGGACGAGGCACCGTACCTCTCGGGGCAGTCGATCGCCGTGGACGGCGCCTGGACGGCGTCGTTCGGAGACGTCGCGATCGACCCCGCGCTGCGGGCACGCTTCGCGGCCGGTCGCGGGCAGGGCCAGACGTGATGATGGATCAGGGACGCCGCTGATCGGGCCTCAGCAGGCGCGTTTCTGAGCCATCATCGCGCGTACGCCGCGCCGGGCGTCACGCCTCGCGTTCGCGGGCGACGGCGAGCGCGCGATCGAACGTCGACACCAGCACGCTCCGCCGTTCCACGCGGTACTCGGGATCGGGGTCGAGCTCGTCGATGTACTCGTCCCACACCTGCAGGAAGCGTTCGCCCCACGCCGAGATGGTGCCGGAGTCGGGGAACGTCGCGCCCACGCGGCCGGCGGCCGCGATGTCGGTGAGGATCTCGAGCCAGGCCGGCACCATGCTCCCCGCCCACTCGTCCGGCTGCAGCTCGGTGTCGTCGTCATCGGCGAACGGCTCGGCGATCTTCGCGATGAGCTCGTCGGTGATCTCGCTCAGGCCGTCCGCGACGGTGTCGTCGTCGAAGTTGCCCGGTCCCCAGGTGCCCATGGTGATCTCCTCCTGTGCAGATGCATGCGGTCTCTCTCAGTGAACCACGTCGCTCACGCCTTGAGCATCGAGGCCCGCCTGATGAGGCCGTCGATCACGTCGAAGGTCGCGATCGTCTCGGTCGCGACACCGGCGTTCACGACCTGCTCCTGCGCGACGACCCAGCGGTCGCCGAAGAGCACGGTCCGCTCGATCTCGCACGAGAGGGCGGGGTTCTGCAGTCGTGGCTCGTAGAAGGAATGGATCTGCTCGGTGCCGACGAGGGGCTCCGGTGCGACGCCGACGATGACGGCATCCGCCGCATAGGTCGCGACGAAGGCGCCGAGGTCGTGGGCGTTGAAGGCGTCGAGCTGGGCGCGCACGGTCTGCTCGGCGGTGCGCGCGGTCGAAGCGGTGCGGTCAGTCAATGCGGACACCCCCGTTGACGTCATAGGTGGCGCCGGTGATGAACCGGGACCGTTCCGAGGCCAGCGCGCTGATGATCCAGGCGACGTCGGCCGGCTGACCGAATGCGCCGAGGGGTATCCCGGATTCGAGCTTCTCGCGACCTGCGCCCTGCAGCTGGTCGGTGATCGCGCTCGCCACGGGGCCGGGTGTCACGGCGTTGACGCGGATGCCCTCGCCGGCGAGGTGCCGGGCGAAGCTGCGGGTGATCGCGAGGATCGCGCCCTTGCTCGCGGCGTAGTGGATGCCGGTCTGCAGGGCGCCGACCTGACCCGCGATCGACGAGATGTTCACGACACTGCGGTCGCCCTGGGCCGCGCGCAGCAACGGGAGCGCGGCCCTGGTGAGCAGGAAGGTGCCCCGGGCGTTGGTCTCGAGCACCCCGTCCCACTCCTCCATGTCGATGTCCTGATAGGGCGTGTACGGGCAGACGCCGCCGTTGTTGACCAGCACGTGCAGCGTGCCCCAGGACTCGCCGACATCGGCCATCAGGGTCTCGATCGACGCGGGGTCGCGCAGGTCGAGTCGCGACACGTGCACCTCGGCGGCGCCGGCGGCGCGGCAGTCCTCGGCGACACGGGCGGCCTCGGCCTCGCGCCCGGCGTAGGTGATCCACAGCGCGGCGCCCTCGCGGGCGAATTCGAGGGCAGCGGCCGTTCCGATTCCGGAACTGGCGCCCGTGAGGAGTACACGGCGAGTCGTCATGCTTAAACGCTATAGCAAAAGTCCGCCGCCCTGAAAGCGGTCAGTGCGACCGGGCGCGGGTCTGTGCGCAGATTTGCTAGATGCTATAGCATCGCCTCATGACACAGCCCCTCATCATCGTCAGCGACTGCGACCTGCCCGGAACCGTGATCGAGGACACCCTGCGTCAGGCGGGCCTGAGCGCGCGACGCGCGGCATCCGGAGGGACCGACGACATCGCCGCCGTCGGTGCCGAAGCCGAAGGTCTGGTCGTGCAATGGGCGCAGATCACCGGAGAGGTCATGGACCGGATGCCGAACCTGCGCATCATCAGCAGAGTCGGGATCGGATACGACATGGTCGACGTCGAGGCGGCCACTGCGCGCGGCATCGCGGTCGCCAACACCCCGAATTACTGCATCGAGGAGGTCGCCGCGCACACGATCGCAATGATCATGTCGCAGGCGCGCGGCCTGTCGGCCTACGACCGCGCGGTGCGCGCCGGCGTATGGAAGACCGTGGATGCGCGGCCGCTCGCGGTGCGTCCGTCGCAGACGACGGTGTCGGTCGTCGGCTTCGGCCGCATCGGATCGCTCGTGGCCCATGGCTGCCGAGCGCTGGGCTTCCGCGTGCTCGTCGCCGATCCGTACGCCTCGGCCGATGCTGTTCGTGAGGCCGGGTGCGAGCCCGTCGAGATCCCGGATGCCATCGCCGCCGCCGATCTGCTGACCCTGCACGTGCCGCTGACCGAGGCCACCAGGCACATGATCGACGACGCGGCGCTCACCACGATGAAGCCGGGCGCCGTGGTCGTGAACACCTGTCGCGGTCCGTTGATCGATGAGCAGGCGCTCGCTGCGGCGCTGCGCGACGGCCGCATAGCTGCCGCAGCACTCGACGTGTTCGACGGCGAGCCGCTCGCCGCGGACTCGCCGCTGCGGGGGATCGACGAGGTGCTGCTCACTCCCCACGCCGCCTGGTATTCGCCGGAGGCGCTGCAGGACCTGCCCGTGCACGCCGCGCAGAACATCATCCGCTACCTGGCCGGCGAGCCCGTTCCGATCGTGAACCCCGCCCACGCGGCAGCGCGTTGACCCGAAAGGCACCCATGGAACTCCTCCGTCTCGGCCCCATCGGCCAGGAGCATCCGTTCGTCCGCGACGATGAGGGCGTCGTCCGCGACCTCTCCCCGCTCACCGCCGACATCGACGGGCGCTTTCTCGCCGCCGACGGCATCGCCCGCACGCGGACCGCGCTCGCCGCAGGGCTGCTCCCCGTCGCCGAGGTCGGCGGGATGCGCATCGGTGCTCCCGTCGCACGTCCGGCGGCCGTGATCTGCATCGGCCAGAACTACGCGGCGCACGCCGCCGAGTCCGGATCCGAGCCGCCCGAGCATCCGGTCGTGTTCTTCAAGCATCCGAACACCGTCGTCGGTCCGAACGACGTCGTACTGCTGCCGCCGGGCGCCGAGAAGGTCGACTGGGAGGTCGAGCTCGCGGTCGTCATCGGGCGCACCGCGCGCTATCTGGACTCGCCGGATGCCGCTCGCGAGGTGATCGCGGGCTACACGGTGTCGAACGACGTGTCGGAGCGCGCCTTCCAGCTCGAGGTGTCGGGCGGGCAGTGGTCGAAGGGCAAGTGCTCCGAGACGTTCAATCCTCTCGGACCCGTGCTCGTGCCCGCCGATGAGATCGACCCTCGGGACCTGCGTCTGCGGTCGTTCGTGAACGGCGAGCCGCGGCAGGATTCCTCGACCGCCGACATGATCTTCCCGGTGCTGCAGATCGTGCACGAGCTGAGCCGGTACATGGTGCTCGAGCCGGGGGATGTCATCAACACCGGCACGCCGCAGGGCGTCGCGCTCTCGGGCCGCTTCCCCTACCTCGCCGATGGGGACGTCATGACGATCGAGATCGACGGTCTCGGGCGCCAGGAGCAGCGCGCTGAACGTGTGCGTCTCGGCTGAGCCGGTCGCCAGCCCGCGAGGCTCCGGCTCGGGACTCAGCCCGCGAACGCCGTCACGGGCAGCCCGGTCGCTCCGGGGCGCACCGAGAACAGCGAGCCCGCGACCGTGCCATGGTCGGTGCCGAGCCCCTGCGCCGATGTCGTGATGTAGAGCGTGCCGAGGTCGTCGTCGCCGAACGTGCAGGCCGTGACCTGCGGCACGGGCAGCTCGATCCTCTCGATCAGTGCGCCCGCGGCGTCGAAGCCCAGCACGGCGTACCCGCCCCACAGGGCGACCCACACGCTGCCGTCGGCGGCGACCGTCAGTCCGTCGGGGAGCCCGCCATCGGGGATCGCGACGAACTGTCGGCGACCCCGCAGCTCGCCCTCGACGACGTCGAACACGTCGATCCGCTGGGTCGGGGTGTCGGCGTAGTACGCACGGCGCGCATCGGGCGAGAACGCGAGTCCGTTCGACACGGTCACCCGCGGCAGCACGGTCGTGACGGTCAGGTCGGTGTCGATGCGCAGCAGCGTTCCCGCATCGGCTGGGGCGTCGTAGCCCATGGAGCCGGCGAGCAGCCGTCCGCGCGGATCGCAGGCGCCCTCGTTGAGGCGCGCCGCCGGATCGTCGAGAAGGTGCGCGGCGGCGCGGAAGGGCCCGTCGACCTCGTCGGCCAGATGCAGCGTGCGCGCGCCGACCGCGACGATGCCGCCGTTGGACCGCGGCCGCACGAACCCGAGGTACTCGTCGTCGACGTGCTGACGGGTGACGCCGTCGGCGCGGAGGGTCAGCAGGTCGCCGGCATCGCCGTCGACGTAGCGGAGCCCGCCCCAGCCCGGATGCCACACCGGGCCTTCCGCATGCACGGCGACGGGTCCGGTGAGGTTCTCGGGGATCATCAGGGAGTGTCCTTCGGCTGCGAGCGCGGTCGAGCGCGGTCGAGTGTCGTTCGAGTGGGGCAGATCAGCGGGCGTCGCCCGCGCGCGGCGACGGCATCCGCTCCGGCTCCGGGGCGGGCGGTGAAGCGGGCGGTGAGGCGGGCGCCGAGATCTCGCGCGAGACCTGCTTCTCGAGCACCTCGACGGCCTCGTCGGAGAGCAGGATGAGACCTTCGAGCTCATCGTGCACGCGCTTGTAGGCGATGTTGCGCTCGGCCTGCGTCGCGGCCTCGTCGACCGCGACCTTGAGCAGCTGTTGCGCGCGATCGAGCCGTTTGCGCTCCGGCTCGGTGAACGTCGAATCGCGCAGGCGACGCGCGTCCTTCTCGGCGACCTCGAAGGCGACGGCGTATGCGCCCACCGCGTCGAGGTACTCGGAGACCTGCCGCTCGGGAACTTCGGCATCGGCGGAGTCGGGTCGCAGAGCATCCGCCGTCTTCTTCGCCTTCAGGAAGGCGGCGACGAGGGGCTGTCGGCCGTCGCTCATGGCGGGGAAGGCGATGAGCTTCGAGACGTCGAGCTCGTAGTCGAGCCAGCGCGCGGTGATCTCGTCGTGCTCCGCGAACAGGCGCACGAGAAGTTGGTTCGGCGTGACGGATGCCGTCGTGTCGACGACCGCGGGGGCGAGCTGTGGTGCGGAGCCGCGGGCCGCGAGCTGCCCGCTCTTGATCTCGGCCTTGAGCCTCATGGTCTCGATCCGGCGCTCATGGCGGCGGGCCGCTCCGCGCTCCCAGGCCTTGGCGATTCCGCCCAGTCCTGCAGCCACGGGGAAGACGATCCACCAGTTCGTGCCGAGCCACGTGAGCAGAGGTTCCATGATGCGCCCAGCCTACTTCGGCGGCCGGTCCCGATGGCATGACAGTCGTCATCTCTGCCCAGCATCCGATCTATTGAATTTTCGTAATTACGAACTTTTGCTAGATTGAGGAGATGGATGCCGATGCACAGGGCGCGATCGAGCAGCGCCTCGCCGACCTCGAAGCCGAGGTCGCCCGTCTCTCCGCGCGGTTCGAGGAGCCGGCCCCGATCGAGCCCGCGGCGGAGCAGTCGTCGGAGGATCCGCTGTGGTTCGTCAACGAGCTCGGCCGCCGGGCGCCGGGCGCCGTGATGATGGCCGGCGCGGTCGAGACGCCGGAAGGGCCGATCCGCTGGCAGTACGGGCTCTACGCCGAGAAGATCCTCTCGGAGGACTGGAGCGAGCATGCGCGATCGCTCGAGGCGCTCGGTCATCCGGCACGGCTCGAGCTAGCCCGTCAGATCATGCGCGGCGTGCACACGACCGCCGAGCTGCTGCAGCTCGAACACCTGGCGTCGTCCGGCCAGCTCTACCACCACCTGCGGCAGCTCGTGAGTGCGGGCTGGCTCGTCTCGCCGCGGCGCGGGTACTACGAAGTGCCCGGCGCCCGCGTCGTTCCCCTTCTCGTCCTGACCATGATCGCCTCGAGCTGAGGAGCACACCATGACCAGTCCCACGATCCTTCCCCCTCCTGCCGACGGGACCCGGCCCCGGACGGGCCGCGCGATTCTGGCGGTGATCGGTGCGGCCGCGCTCGTCGCGATCGGTGCCGGGGCCGCCTTCGGGCCTGCGCATCAGACGCTGGGAGCGTCGAGCGCCGGAGATGCTGCTCTCGTCGAGCGCATCCGTGATCTGCCCGGCAGTTTCGACAGCTTCCGGTCGCTCTCGGTCGCCGAGATCGGTCCCGACGGCGCGGTGTTCGCCGGGCTCGGGGATGCCGGCGCGGGCGCACCCGAGTCCGACACCGTGTTCGAGCTCGGCTCGATCACGAAGACCTTCACCGGAGCGCTGCTCGCCGACGCGATCGAGCGGGGCGAGGTGGCGGCCGACGATCAGCTCTCGGAGCACCTGCCCGACCTGGAGGGGACAGCGGCGGGCGGCGTGACCCTCGCCTCGCTGTCGCAGCACTCCTCCGGGCTGCCGGGTCTCGGGGCGACCGCCGAAGCCTCGTCGGTCATGAACGTGCTGTTCAACGAGAACGCCTACGGCACGACGACGAGGGAGCAGCTCATCGCGGATGCCGCGATCGCCCCTGTCGACCCGGAGCAGGGCGTCGTGTACTCGAACTTCGCCGTCTCGCTGCTGGGATACGCGCTCGTCTCAGCATCCGGTGCGGAGGACTATCCGACGCTGCTGCACGACCGCATCACCGGGCCGCTCGGCATGGATGACACGACGCTCGCACCGACGGAGGCCGACATCCCCGCGGACGCGGTGCCCGGATTCCTGACGAACGGCACCCCGGCGACCCGCTGGTGGGGCGAGGGGTACCTGCCGGCCGGAGCATCGTCGTTCACGACCGCGGCGGATCTCGCGATCTGGGCGCAGGCGAACCTCGACGGCACAGCACCGGGTGCCGCCGCGCTCGAACCGACCGCGCCGATGGGAGACGCAGCGCAGATCGGCTGGGGCTGGATCACCTCGACGTCGTTCAGCGGCGAAGGGCTGCAGACCTGGCACAACGGAGGGACGGCGGGCTTCCGGACGATCCTCGTGCTCGACCGGGACGCGGGCACCGCATTCCTCGCGCTGTCGAACACCACCGCACCGGCGGACTACATCGCGATGTCGTACGCCTCGGGGGAGCCGATCGTCGGGGTCGCGAGCCTGTATTCGATCCTCGGATGGGCGCTGTTCGGTCTGGCGCTGCTGTTCGGCGCTCTCGCACTGTTCCGGGCGGTGCGAGCGAAGGCGCTGCTGCCGACGATCAGCGACCTGATCTGGGCGACCGCTGCGCTGCTGCTGCTCTGGAACGCCGGGCCGTGGTTCGCGGTCGGAGGATGGGTGTGGGGCATCGCGCTCGCACCGGCGCTCGCCGCCGCGGCCGTGCTCGTGTTGCGCGGCTCTTCCCATCGGCTCCCGTTCTCGCCGGCGCGGCGTGCGTGGCTGTGGTGGCCGACGGCGGTGCTCGGAGTCGTGGTCGCGGTGGTGTCGGTCTTCTTCTGGTGAGGAGCGCTCGGTCGAGCGGACGCTTGGAGGCGGATGCTGCGGGCGTCGCGGCATCCGCCCTCTCACCTTCGGACCCCTCACCTTCGGACCCCTCACCTTCGGACTGAGTTCTCTCGTTCGGGCGGGAGCTTCGGCGCGGATTCTCCTCCCGAACGCGAGTTCCCCTCCCGTCGGGTGCAGCGGCGCATGGACCCGCGTCGCCATCCGTTCATCCGACGTTCCTTTACGGGTACGGCGGTCTCGTAATTCCCGGTCACCTTCAGGAGTTGGAATACCGGAGGTCTCGGAATTCCGGGGCCGCCACCCTCCGAAAGGTCCACCATGCGCCGCCTCACCCTGCCCGCCGTCGGCCTCCTCGGCATCGCCGCGCTCACGCTCACCGGCTGCCAGAGCCCCAGCGCCGATGCGGCCGCCGCCGACCCTGACGCTCCCCTCACGATCGCCACCCTCCCCGTCGGCGACGACCCCACCGCCGAGAACCCGATCGAGGTCTTCGCCGAGCTCTTCGAAGAGGCGACGGGTCGCGAGGTCGAGGTCATCGA
This sequence comes from Microbacterium sp. ZW T5_45, assembly GCF_044987415.1. Classification (NCBI taxonomy): domain Bacteria; kingdom Bacillati; phylum Actinomycetota; class Actinomycetes; order Micrococcales; family Microbacteriaceae; genus Microbacterium; species Microbacterium sp. ZW T5_45. The sequence goes on from NZ_JBJDRJ010000031.1 coordinate 46,767, forward strand.
CGTGCCCGACTACCTCAGCGTCGTCGAGGCCATCCGCGCGGATCACGTCGACATCGGCATCATGAGCGGCTTTCCGTCCGCACTCGCCGTCAACACCGGCGAGGTCGACGCGCTCGTCGCCTTCGAGGGCGACGGCAAGCCGGTCTCCACCTGCGTCGTGCTCGATGACTCGCCCATCCAGACCGTCGAGGACCTCGAGGGCAAGACCGTCGCCTTCGCCGATCAGGCATCGAGCTCGGGCTACTTCATGCCGGTCTACATGCTCCACGAGGCCGGTCTCGAGCAGGGCACCGACTACGAGGCGATCTTCGCCGGTGGGCACGAGGGCAGTTTCGCTGCGCTGGAGCAGGGACAGGTGGATGCCGCATGCACCGCGGTCATGCTCACCGAGCTCGGCGCACCGATGTTCCCGTTCGAGGACGGCGAGTGGCGTGCGGTCGGCGAGAGCCCGGCGATGTCGATCCAGGGCGCGGTGCTCGGCCGTCAGAGCCTCGACGACGACACCCGTGAGCTGATCCAGAAGGGCATCGCCGCGGTGTTCGCGCCCGAGAACGCCGAGAAGCTGGCCGCCTACGGGGCGTTCGCCGCCGCTCCCCAGAGCGTGGATCCGGATGCTGCGGACTTCGCATCCTTCGCCGAGATCGCGGCCGTCGCCGGGGTCGAGCTGAAGGACCTCAAGTGACCGGGATCGCCACCACTCCGGTTCCTGAACGAGAGTCTCCGGTTACTGAGCGAGGAGCGCAGCGACGAGACGAAGCACGCTCAGGGACCGAGGAAGGACGCCTCACCACCGCCGAGCTCCGCCAGGCGCTTCCCCTGGTCTCCGTGCGCGACCTCAGCGTCGCCTACGGCACCACGACCGTGCTCGACGGCGTCGATCTCGACCTGTTCCCCGGCGAGATGGTCGCTCTTCTCGGTTCCTCCGGCTCCGGAAAGTCGACGCTCATGCGCAGCCTCACCGGATTCGCGCCCATCGCCGCCGGCAGCGTCCGTGTCGCCGGGCATGATGTCACCAACCTGGCACGAGGAGAACTGCGCACCCTCCGCTCCGACGTCGGCCAGGTCTTCCAGCAGTTCAACCTCATCCCACGGCTCAGCGTGCTGACGAACGTCCTGACGGGAGCCCTGAACTCCGCCGGGCCGATCAACATGCTCGGCGGGTTCTCCAGTGCGCACCGCCGCCGCGCGCTCGAACTGCTCGACAGGGTCGGGATCGTGCACAAAGCATCCGCCCCTGCTCGTTCCCTCTCGGGCGGACAGCAGCAGCGGGTCGCGATCGCCCGCGCGCTCATGCAGCAGCCGCAGGTGATCCTCGCCGACGAGCCGGTCGCGTCCCTCGACCCGAAGCTCGCGGACTCCGTGCTCGAACTGCTCCGCGAGATCGCTACGGAAGACGGCATCCCGGTTCTCGTCAGTCTGCATGTGCTGCCGCTGGCGCTCGCGAACAGCGATCGCATCGTCGGCTTGCGGCACGGGCGGATGCTCGTCTCCGGCGCGACCTCGCAGCTGGATGCCGCGGCGCTCGCCCCGCTCTACGACGAGGAGGACGACCATGACGACCACCGTTGAGCCCCCGCGCTCGAGCGCGACGAAGCCGGCCCTCGATCAGACCGAGCGTCGCCGTCTCGAGAGCGCCTTCCGGGTGCCGCGGGCACGCTTCCTCGTCGGGCTGCCGATCGCGGCGCTGCTGCTGATCTGGTCGTTCGACGGCGCGCAGTTCAACTTCGTCAAGCTCGGCGAGGGCACCGTCAACATGGGCGAATTCCTGGCTCGGCTGTTCCCGCCGGACTTCTCGAAGATCGGCACGATCCTCTCCCTGCTGCTCGAGACGTTCCAGATGGCGGTGGTCGGAACCGTGCTGGGCGCCGTGCTCTCGCTCCTCGTGGCGTTCGGCGCCTCGTCGAACATCGCGCCGAAGTGGCTCTACTACCCGACGCGCTGGATCATGAACGTCATCCGCTCGGTGCCCGATCTCGTCTTCGCACTCATGTTCGTCTCGGCCGTCGGGCTCGGTCCGTTCGCCGGGATCCTGGCGATGACCCTCGGCTCCATCGGATCGATCGGCAAGATCTTCGCCGAAGCCATGGAGCAGGTCGACCGCGGACCCGTCGTCGCGATGGAGGCGGTCGGGGCATCGAAGCGGCAGATCATCCAGTACGGCATCCTGCCGCAGGCCGCGCCCCTGCTCACCTCGTACTCGCTGCTGCTGTTCGAGGGGAACGTGCGCGGCGCGACCATCCTCGGCCTCGTCGGCGCGGGCGGGATCGGCCTCGAGCTGACCACCGCGATGCGCATGTACGACTACGGCCACCTCAGCGCCATCATCATCTGCATCATCGTGCTCGTCACGGTGATCGACCAGGGCAGCGCCCTCATCCGAAGGAGAATCACATGACCCTCATCGACGCCCCGACCATCGAACTCAGTGCGCCGGTCAATCTGCGCGACCTGGCCGGCATCGCGATCGACGGCGGCGTGCTGCGCGAGGGGCTCGCGATCCGCACCGACGACCTCGCGCTCGTCACGCCCGAGGTCGCCGACGAGTTGGTCTCGGAGGGACTCACGACGGTGATCGACCTGCGGTCGAACCACGAGGTCGCGATCAGCGGCCGCGGCCCCTTCGCCGAGCGCCCTGTGGCCTATCACCACCTCGCACTGATGGCGGATGTGCGGGAGTCGATGCGCGAGACGCCGGTGTTCACGCACGAGTCGATGGGCGAGTCGTACGTCTCGATGGTCGAGACGGCCGCGCCGCAGTTGGTGACGGCTCTGAACGTGATCGCGCACTCTGCGGGCACGACGGCCTTCCACTGCGCCGCGGGGCGCGATCGCACCGGAGTGCTCGCGGCGATGCTGCTGCTCGCGCTCGGGGCGACCGACGACGACATCGTCGCGGACTACGCGCGCACCGGGCCGAACATGGACGCCATCATGCAGCGCACGCGCGGTGTGATGGGCCCGCTGCTCGCGCGGATGGGCGTCGACCACGAGCAGATGCGTGCGTCGCTGCCTGATGGTCCGATGGACGTGTCGATGCGCATCCTGCTCGACACCCTGCGCGCGCGGTACGGCGACCCGCTGGCTCCGCTGCGCGAGGCCGGACTCTCGGATGCCACGATCGCACGACTGCGAGCGCGGGCGCTCGGCGCGTGACCGTCGTGCGGTCGGATGCCGTGGGGTCGAGGGTTCGACCCGGTCGAATCGGTGCGGATGCTGTCGGTCTGACGGCTGGTGCGCAGGCTGACCCGGCGGGGCTGGGCGGGCTG
>NZ_JBJDRJ010000032.1:0-46147 GCF_044987415.1 Microbacterium sp. ZW T5_45
CCGCCCCGACACGCCGGTCGCGGCATCCGTTTCCCGGCGCGTCCGAGCCGCGTGCGAAAAGTCGGAGAATCCTCGCGACGCGCCGGGAAACGGATGCCGCGACCGGCGTGTCGGGGCGGAACTCCGACTTTTCGCACCGCCGAGCACGTGCCGGCGCGCGCGCCGCACCCGCCCGCGCCCCGAGACGCAGAAGAGGCGGATGCCGCAGCATCCGCCTCTTCTGGACTATCTCTTCCGAACGATCGGAGGTCACTCCCCGCTGGCGACCGCCAGGTCGGGGGTTCCGGAGATCGACGTACCCGTGTTGACGCCGACCGAGACCTTCTCGCCGCGGGGGCCGTGGTCGAACAGGAACTGTCCGTCCGCAGCATCCACCTTGACGTGGTCACCCGAGTTGAGCTCGCCGTGCAGGATCTTCTCCGACAGACGGTCCTCGATCTCGTGCTGCATCGCGCGACGCAGCGGACGGGCACCCAGTGACGGGTCGAACCCGATCTCGATCAGGCGCTCCTTGGCAGCCTGCGAGAGCTCGATCGTCATGTCGCGGTCCAGCAGACGCTCGCTGAGGCGCTTCGTGAACAGATCGACGATCTGGATCAGCTCCTCCTTGTTCAGCTGCGGGAACACGATGATGTCGTCGACACGGTTCAGGAACTCGGGCTTGAAGTGCCGCTTGAGCTCCTCGTTCACCTTGCCCTTCATCCGCTCGTAGGTCGTCGCGTTGCTGCCCTCGATCTGGAAGCCGACGGGACCGCCGGCGATGTCACGCGCACCGAGGTTGGTGGTCATGATGATGACCGTGTTCTTGAAGTCCACGATCCGACCCTGGCCGTCGGTGAGGCGACCCTCTTCGAGGATCTGCAGCAGCGAGTTGAAGATGTCCGGGTGGGCCTTCTCGATCTCGTCGAACAGCACCACGCTGAACGGCTTGCGACGCACCTTCTCGGTGAGCTGCCCGCCCTCTTCGAATCCGACGAATCCGGGAGGGGCACCGAACAGACGAGAGACGGTGTGCTTCTCGCCGAACTCGCTCATGTCGAGCGAGATGAGAGCGGCCTCATCGTCGAACAGGAACTCGGCGAGCGCCTTGGCGAGCTCGGTCTTTCCGACACCCGTGGGGCCGGCGAAGATGAACGAGCCCGAGGGCCGCTTCGGGTCCTTCAGACCGGCACGCTGACGGCGGATCGTCTTGGAGAGGGCGGCGATCGCCTCCTCCTGACCGATGACGCGCTGGTGCAGGGCCTTCTCCATGAAGACGAGTCGCGAGGACTCCTCTTCCGTGAGCTTGAAGACCGGGATGCCGGTGGCCTGTGCGAGCACCTCGGCGATCAGGCCTTCGTCGACGACCGCGGAGGTCGCGACGTCACCCGAACGCCACTGCTTCTCGAGACGCAGGCGCTCGGCGAGGAGCGACTTCTCCTCATCGCGGAGCGACGCCGCCTTCTCGAAGTCCTGCTCCTCGGAGGCCTGCTCCTTCTGCTCGCGGACCTTGGCGATCTTCTCGTCGAACTCGCGCAGCTCGGGCGGCGACGACAGGATCGACAGACGCAGGCGCGCGCCGGCCTCATCGATCAGGTCGATGGCCTTGTCCGGGAGGAAGCGGTCCGAGACGTAGCGGTCTGCGAGGTTCGCCGCGGCGACGATCGCGCCGTCGGTGATCTGCACCTTGTGATGCGCCTCGTAGCGGTCGCGCAGCCCCTTGAGGATGTTGATCGCGTGCGGCAGCGTGGGCTCGTTCACCTGGACGGGCTGGAAGCGGCGCTCGAGCGCAGCATCCTTCTCGAAGTGCTTGCGGTACTCGTCGAGCGTGGTCGCACCGATCGTCTGCAGCTCGCCACGGGCGAGGAGCGGCTTCAGGATGCTGGCGGCGTCGATCGCGCCTTCGGCGGCACCCGCACCGACGAGGGTGTGGATCTCGTCGATGAAGACGATGATGTCGCCGCGGGTGCGGATCTCCTTGGTGACCTTCTTCAGGCGCTCCTCGAAGTCTCCGCGGTAGCGGGAACCGGCGATGAGCGAGCCGAGGTCGAGCGAGTAGAGCTGCTTGTCCTTCAGCGTCTCGGGCACATCGCCCTTGACGATGGCCTGCGCGAGACCCTCGACGACGGCGGTCTTGCCGACGCCGGGCTCGCCGATCAGGACGGGGTTGTTCTTGGAACGGCGGGAGAGGATCTGCATGACCCGCTCCGCCTCCTTCTCACGACCGATGACCGGGTCGAGCTTGTTGTCGCGTGCGGCCTGCGTGAGGTTGCGTCCGAACTGGTCGAGCACGGCCGAGCCGCCCTGCGTACCGGCCGGGGTGTCGTTGCTCTGCGCGCCGACGGCCGCGGGCTCGCGACCGGGGGCTCCGGAGAGCAGCTGGATCACCTGCTGGCGGACCTTGTTCAGGTCGGCACCCAGCTTCACGAGGACCTGGGCTGCGACACCCTCGCCCTCGCGGATGAGACCGAGCAGGATGTGCTCGGTGCCGATGTAGTTGTGGCCGAGCTGCAGGGCCTCGCGGAGGCTGAGCTCGAGCACCTTCTTGGCGCGCGGCGTGAACGGGATGTGGCCGGTCGGCTGCTGCTGACCCTGGCCGATGATGTCCTGCACCTGCTCGCGGACGGCGTCAAGAGAGATGCCGAGGCTTTCGAGCGCCTTGGCGGCGACGCCTTCGCCCTCGTGGATGAGACCGAGCAGGATGTGCTCGGTGCCGATGTAGTTGTGGTTGAGCATCTTCGCCTCTTCTTGGGCGAGGACGACCACACGACGGGCTCGGTCCGTGAATCTCTCGAACATTGTTGACTCCTTGGTTCGTTCCCCGAATACACGAGGTCGAAGCGCTGTTACATCGAGAGTAACCACCGGGCGGATGACGTATGCCCGTGTTCGCCGTGGGCATACCGGGGGTGACACGGTGCGACGCACGTTGACAGTGTTTATCGATTGTCGTTATGTTAACGAAAATCGATAAACAGATCTTCGGGAGGCGATGATGACCACGACATCGGCGACACTGCACAAGGCCGACAGCGCAGCGCTCCGCGTCGTCGCCTGGCTGGCCGCGGCGGCGTTCGCCGTCACCACCGTCGGGCTGATCGTGACCATCGCCGCGATCCTTCTCGGAGGGGAGACGACGGTGACCGGCAGCGCCAGTTCCCTGGCCCCCTCCGCCCCTGTCGTCACCGCCTTGACAGGTGGGCCGGTCAGCGCTGTGGCGGCGACCGTTGACGTGACCGTGCACGACGCGCCGCCGTCGGTGCGCGCTCCACTCGTCGCCGCAGCTGTCACCGGTGCCCTCGTGCCCCTGAGCGTCTCGGCCGTCATCTTCTTCCTCGGACGCCAGCTCGCTCAAGGGCGCATCCGGCGCCAGCTCGGATTCGGTGCCGCGTTCCTCGCCGTGGCCACCTTCGCCAGCGCGCTGTTCACTCCGTTCCTGAACGCGGTCGCCAGCACGGAAGCACTGAAGCTCGGCCCCGCCGGAGCCGACGCCCCCTTCTCGTTCGCGCTCTCGGGTGACGACGTGGCTCTTCCGACGCTGTTGCTCGTGCTCGGCGCCACTCTCTTCGTCAGCGAGCGCCTTCAGAAGGACACGGAGGGGCTCGTCTGATGAGCGTGACGAATGAGTTGTGGCCCTCACTGAGCGGCATCCTGGTGTCGCTCGCCGCGATCGCGGTGATCACCGGGCTCGTCGTCTGGCGCGGAAGACGACGCGGCAGCACGACGATCGCTCTGGACGCCGCGCTCACCGTCGCGGCAGCATGGACGATGTTCGCCGCCGCGGGCGCGGTGTTCACGATCGTCAAGGTGTTCGCGGTCGACTTCGCGGAGTTCCACGGGCCGACCGCCGTCTACGTCGACTGGCCTGCCGCCCTTCCGTGCTCGGAGTTCGGCAGCAGCGGGATGCTGACGTGCGGCGGCACGAACCTGTCGGACTTCACGATCAGCGGTGCGTCGCTCGGGCTCCGGATGCTGGCCGGCGCGGCGATTCTGAGCACGCAGGTTCTCACCGCTGCACCGGCGGCGATGCTCGCGGCGATCTGCTTCCAGACGCTGCGAGGGCGGGCGTTCTCGACCACCGTCACCCGCACACTGACCGTCGGCGCGATCACGGTGCTGGTGGCGGGGGTGGCATCCGATCTGCTGAGCGGGATCGCGGCGACCGAGGCGCTGCGCGCGGTTCTCGATCCCGAGTCGCCCTGGTATCCGCACTATTACAACCTCTCGCTGACGCCGTTGCCGTTCGTCGGCGCGCTCTGCCTCGTTGCCCTCGCGGCCGTGTTCCGGCAGGGCATGCGGCTGCAGCGCGAGAACGAGGCGCTGCAGAAGGACACGGAGGGTCTGGTGTGACCCCGGCCGAGAGCGACGACGAGGCCACGGGCATCCACTGCCGCCTCGATGAGCTGCTCGAGGAGCGCGGGATGACGCTCACCGAGCTGAGCGCGCGGGTCGGCGTGAGCATCGTCAATCTGTCGGTGCTCAAGAACGACCGGGCGCGCGCGATCCGGTTCTCGACCTTGCGCGCCGTGTGCGAGGCGTTGGAATGCGAGGTGGGGGAACTGCTCGTCCTGGGATGAGCGCGCAGCCGCGCTGCGCCCGCCCAATGACCGGGAGAGGCGGACGCCCCCGTCTACAACCCCCGATCACTGAGCCGACGCAGCGAAGCGTCAGGCCCCAGCCGCCCCAGGTGGCGGCGAACCCACAGGCGCATTCAGCGGCTCGACGACGACAGCCGTGCCGTACGCGCAGATCTCGCTGAACGATCCGATCGAGCCGGCGTCGAACCGCATCGCCACGATCGCGTTCGCACCGCGCTGCTGCGCCTCGGCCCACATCCGCGACATCACGACCTGACGGCTCTCGTACATCATCTGCGTGTACTCGGGGATCTCCCCGCCGCCGAGCGCACGGAACCCCGCCGTGAACCCCTGGCCGAAGTCGGTGGAACGAACCGTGAGGCCCATGACCTCGCCGAGCACCTGCGTGATGCGGTACCCGGGGATGTCGTTCGTCGTCACCATGAACATGGCCCCATGCTGACACGGCGCCCCTGCGGCCCGCGATGGGGACATCTGCCCATCGGAATCTCCTATCCATCTGCTGTGAACCGCGTAGCGTGGGCGACATGAACATCGACCGGAAACTGCGCACCCCCAACCGCATCCTGATGGCACTGCCGATCGCCGCCCTCGCGTTCTCGCTCGCCGCCTGCAGCGGCGCGAGCCGCCCGACCGCCGACCAGGTCTCCGACGGACTGACGAAGTACCTCGAAGAGCAGGGACTCGGCGAGACCATTCCCGACACCGCGGCCGACTGCTTCGCCGGCTACCTGGTCGACTCGGACCTCAGCAACGAGACCCTCAACCACATCGCGAACGGCGACGATCTCGCCTCCAGCACCGAGGACAGCACCCTCACACAGGAGATCCTCACGGACAACGCCGAGGAATGCCTCTCCTGACGGACCGCACGACATGAAGGATGACGGATGCTCACAGCATCCGTCATCCTTCGTCATCTCCCCTCACGGAATTCCCCGACGCTCATAGCGTTGAGCGTTATGGCGTGCACTCGGCACGCGGAAATTCCTGGAGTCCCCTCAATGAGCACCACCACGCGCACCCCCAAAGCGCCTGATACCCGCGGACCCGTCCGGAAGCTGCTGACGTCGTTCGGCTTCCAGATCATCGCGGCCCTCGTCCTCGGCATCGCAGCCGGCCTGATCGCCCGCAACCTCGGCGCCACCGCTGAGGCACCGAACGGCCTCTCGGCCACACTCGACACGATCGGCAGCTCGTACGTCACGTTGCTGCGCGCCGCCGTCATCCCGCTGATCTTCTCCGCGATCGTCGCGAGCATCTCGAACCTGCGTCGCGTCCAGAACGCCGCACGCCTCGCCGGTCAGACCCTGCTCTGGTTCGCGATCACCGCCTTCGTCTCGGTGCTGATCGGAATCGCCCTCGGCCTCATCATCCAGCCGGGCTCCCGCGCCGGCGAGGGCCTGCAGGAGGGCGACCCGTACACGGTCGGCACCTGGTGGAACTTCCTCACCGGGCTGATCCCGCAGAACTTCCTCGGCCTCGCGGTCAGCACCTCACCGGGCGCGGCCGACGGCACCTTCAGCTCGAGCGTCAACTTCAACGTGCTGCAGATCATCGTCATCGCGGTCGCCGTCGGCATCGCCGCGCTCAAGGCGGGCAAGAAGGCCGAACCGTTCCTCGCGTTCACCGAATCCCTCCTCAAGGTCATCCAGCGCGTGCTGTGGTGGATCATCCGCATCGCCCCGCTCGGCACCTTCGGCCTCATCGGCGCCGCGGTCGTCAAGTACGGCTGGGAGAAGCTCGCCTCGCTCGGCTGGTTCGCGATCGCCATCTACATCGGCCTCGCGCTCGTGCTGTTCGTGGTCTACCCCGTGATCGTCCGGACCAACGGCCTGAGCATCCGCCAGTACTTCTCGGGCGTCTGGCCCGCCGTGCAGCTGGCCTTCGTCAGCCGCTCCTCGATCGGCACACTGCCCCTCACCGAGCGCGTGACCGAGCGCAACCTCGGCGTGCCCCGCTCGTACGCCTCGTTCGCCGTGCCGCTCGGCGCGACCACCAAGATGGACGGCTGCGCCGCCATCTACCCCGCGATCGCCGCGATCTTCGTCGCCCAGTTCTTCGGGATCCAGCTGGAGTGGTGGCAGTACATCATGATCGTTGTGGTCTCGGTCGTCGGCTCCGCCGCCACCGCCGGCACCACGGGCGCGATCGTCATGCTCACGCTCACCCTGTCGACGCTCGGGCTGCCGCTCGCCGGCGTCGGCCTGCTCATCGCGATCGACCCGATCCTCGACATGGGCCGCACCGCGGTCAACGTCGCGGGCCAGGCGCTGGTTCCCGCGATCGTCGCCAAGCGCGAGGGCATCCTCGATGAGGAGCTCTACAACGCGCCCCGCAAGGGCCTGCCCTTCGCCGACGACTCGGACGACTCCGACGACGACGCTCCCGAGGCGGATGCTGCGACCGGCAGGCAGCCGGTCACCACGAGCTGACCTCGCTCGAACGCAGAAGAGCGCCTCATCCCCCGCGGGTGAGGCGCTCTTCTGCGTTCTGACGCCGTCAGCGCACGCGACGGATCTCGCCGCGGGTGTCGAGCGACAGCTCCTCGGCATCCATCGCGGCGAGCATCTGGCGCATGACCTCCTCGTCGAGGTTGCCGGCGTCACGCTCGGCGAGCAGGATCTCGCGGCGCACCTGCAGCCAGCCCCGCGACAGCGCCGCGAGGTCGTCATAAGACGGCCGAGACGCAGCTTGCTCGACCTGATGCTGCGCCTCATCGGTGTCCTTCTCCACCCGGGACAACCGTTTCGCGAACGCGTCGAAGAACGACAGGTCGAGCGGACCGTGCTTCTTCTCCCACTCCACGCGCTGCGCGGCGATGTACTCCTTGCCCGCCTCACGCGTCTTGGCCTGCACGGCGGCGAGCGCCTGGGCGTCTTCCTCGTGCTCGTCATCGCTGGCGATCCCGAGACGTCTGATCAGCAACGGCAAGGTCAGTCCCTGCAGCAGAAGAGTGCCGACGGTCACGATGAAGGCCACGACGACGATCGCATGCGATGCCTCGGTGCCGAGCGTCGCGAGGTCGGCCGCGGCGAGTGCAGTGGCAAGAGTGACCACTCCGCGCATGCCTGCCCAGGAGATCACCGCGTTGTCCTTCCAGGTGAGCTGGAGTCCCGACATCCGCTCGCGCACGATCTGCGTGCGCAACTCGGAGGCGCTCTGATCACGCCACCGGCGCGATCGGCTGCGACGCTTGTCGAACTCCCCCGATTCGACGCTGCGATCCCATCGCGCCAGTCGCTTGCGGTCGAGCCGATTCGCCCATGCGTTCGCAGGATAGACGTACAGCGGACGCACGAGCAGCACGACCAGCAGCACCGCTCCCGACAGCAAGAGGATGTGTCCGACCGACTCGTCGCCGAGATCTCTGATCACGCGCGGGAACTGCAGTCCGATGTATGCGAACACGAAGCTCTCCAGCAGAAGATCGGCCGAGAGCCACAGCGGCGCCTCCTGCTGCCGGGTCGTGTAATCCGTGCGCGGGGAGTTGAAACCGACGTAGATCCCCATGGCGACCACCGCGAGCACGCCGGAACCGTTCAGATGCTCAGCAATCGCATAGGCACCGAAGGGAGCGAGCAGCCCGAAGGTGCCGATCACGACCGCGTCGTTGATGCGCATCCGCAGCTGGTGCACGCCGATGCCGAAGACGAGACCGATCACGACACCGACGACCACCGCGACGATGAACTGCCACACGCCGTCCCACACGGTCACGCTGCCTGTGCCGACTGCGCTCGTGGCGAGCAGAAGAGCGAACACCCGGTACAGCGTCAGCGAGGTCGCATCGTTGATGAGACTCTCGCCCGACAGCACGTTCATGATGCGTCGGGGCAGGCCGAGCTTGCGTCCGATCGCTGCTGCGGACACGGCATCCGGAGGGGCAACGATCGCGCCCAGCAGCAGCGCGCCCGGCAGCGTCAGTGCCGGGAGGATCAGCCAGGCGACGAAGCCGACGGCGAAAGTCGTGAGCAGCACGAGCCAGATCCCCAGCCGCTGGATCTGCGGCAGGCTGCGCTTGAAACCGACGAACGACACGTCGAGCGCCGCCGAGTACAGCAGCGGAGGCAGGACGATGTTGAGCAGGACGTGACCGTCGATATCGAGATCGGGCACGAACGGCAGGAAGGATGCTCCCAGAGCGACGACGGTGACGAGCAGGGGTGCCGGCCACCCGCGCCATCGCGCGATCGCCGCCACGACGACGCTGCCCACGAGGATGTAGAAGAGCTCCGGATCCATGCCCATTACAGTACGGCGCTCACGCCGAGGGACTGGTCAGTCCTGGCGGGGGTTCTCGGAGCCTGGCGCCTCGGCGGCTTCACGCAGCCCGGCGTTCTCGTCCTGCAGATCGAGGACGAGACGGATGCCGGCGACGTTGACACCCTCCGCGCGGAGGTCGTTCACCCGGCGCAGCCGATCGATGTCGTCGTCGCTGTACCGGCGCGTGCCTCCGGTGCTGCGAGCCGGCGCGAGCACACCCTGGGCTTCGAGACTTCGGAGCGTCGCCTCGGGCAGGCCGACCAACTGGGCCGCGACGGCGATGCCGTAGAGCGGGGTACGCGAGTCTCGATTCGTCATGCTGGGAGTTTCCTTAGTCTGACTTGCATTCTTCTTGGCGCTCGTTCTATAAAAAATCTACAGCACGTGGAGAAGATAATCTCCACCCCAAATCCGCCCCTCGGGGCCGCACGAAAGGAGACCCTCATGGCACTGTCATTCGATCCGTTCAGTCAGCTCGACCGGTTCACCGCGAGCGTGCTGGACTCCGTTCGCGCACCGCGGCTCATGCCCGTGGACCTCTTCCGCGATGGAGACCGGTACATCCTGCACGCCGATCTCCCCGGGGCAGACCCGGGATCCATCGACGTCGATCTCGACGGCTCGCAGCTCACGATCCGCGCCCAGCGCACCGCCGACTCCCGTGAAGGCGTGCGCTGGCTCGCGCGCGAACGCGGGGCGGGCTCGTTCCTGCGCCAGTTCACGCTCGGCGAGGGCGTCGACCTCGATGGCATCAGCGCCACGTACGAGAGCGGTGTGCTCTCCGTCGTCATCCCCGTCAGCGAACGGGCCAAGCCGCGTCGGATCACCGTCGAGACCTCCGAGCAGCGGCAGGCGATCGACGCATGACACCCTGATCGACGAATGACCCGCTGTGGGCGCCCGGACGATCTGCTCCGGGCGCCCACGCACCCGGGACACCCTCAGACACGAAAGGAGCTTCCCATGTCCCTCTCCCCCGAGCTCGACCGGTTCCTTCTGCAGATGGAATACCCCGCGACTCGCGACGACCTGCTGCGCGAGGCGCGACGCGATGGTCTGCGCGGCGAGGATCTCGCACGCCTCGCCGACCTGCCGGATCAGAGCTTCAGCGCGGCGTGGCGCATCCGCTACCGGATCGCGCGCGGATCGCTCGCCGATACGCTCGCGACGCGGGAACCGATCCCCGCGTAGCAATGCCCCGGGCGGACACGCACCCGGGGCGGACACGCGCCGGACTCCGTGTGAACACGCGAGACGGGGAGGACGGGAATTGCTCGTCCTCCCCGCGCGTTGGATCCGGGGTGACTGCTCTCTCGGTACTCGATCTCGTTCCCGTCCGCTCCGGCCAGACCAGCGCAGAGGCGATCACCGCCTCGTTGGGACTCGCCGAGACCGCCGACCGACTCGGGTACCGACGGTACTGGTTCGCCGAGCACCACAACATGCCTGCCGTCGCGTCGACCACTCCCCCGGTGCTCATCGCCGCAGCCGCGACCCGGACCTCGCGCATCCGTCTGGGATCCGGTGGCGTGATGCTGCCGAATCACGCTCCCCTCATCGTCGCCGAGCAGTTCGCCGCACTCGAGGCGATCGCGCCAGGGCGCATCGACCTCGGGCTCGGTCGCGCACCCGGAAGCGATCCCGTCATCACGCAGTTGCTGCGGGGCTCGGGCACCACGAGCGACGTCGACCAGTTCCCACGCCATGTGCAGGACATCGGTGCACTGTTCTCGTCCGAGGGCGCGACCCTGCGCTTCACCTCGGGCGGCGAGTACACCGTTCGCGCGACGCCCGCGGCGACCGCGGCTCCCGAGATCTGGTTGCTCGGCTCGAGCGACTACTCGGCTCAGCTCGCAGCATCCCACGGCCTGCCCTATGTCTTCGCCAACCACTTCTCGGGCCAGGGTCTCGAGCGGGCCCTCGATCTGTATCGCACGAACTACACCCCGAGCGAGGAGCACCCGGAGCCTCGCACGTTCCTCACCGTCAATGTCGTCGCCGCCCCGACACAGGAGGAGGCAGAGGCGCGCGCCCTGCCGCAGCTGCGGATGATGGCTCGTCTGCGTCTGAACCAGCCCCTCATCGCCCTGGAGACGGTCGAGCAGGCGCTGGCCGCCGAACCGGATGCCGCGACCCAGCAGGTCGTGACGGCCGCGCGCGAACGGTGGTTCGTCGGAACCGGTGAGTCGGTCGCCACCGAGATCGCTGCCTTCGCTGAGCGCCACGGTGTCGACGAGGTCATGCTCTCCCCTGTCGCCGGGGCGCTCGAATCGGAGCCGCTCGATGCCGCGACCGGCCGCGCGCAGACGTTGGAGCTCATCGCCGCCGCATCCTGAGCGCGCCACGCCCGCGAAGGGCTGTTGTTCCGCAGCGGACAGGCGTAGCGTCGGCCTCACACGGAAGGGGCTCGATGATGAGCATGACCACCACCCGCGCTCTGTGGGTCGCGTACGGATCGAACGGCGTCGTCGGCAGCATCCGCCATGATGACGAGGGCTACACCGTCACGATGGCTGGAGCGGATGCCGTCGCCGGCAGCTACCCCACGCTCGAGGCCGCGAAGGGAGCGCTGCACGTGCGGATGCGGCCGGGCAGCACTCGCCCGGAGTTCCGCGAGCACTGATCCCGGCGGCGCCCGGGCCGCCTCGCAGTCTCGACCCGTGCGGGCACGCGCCCGCCTTGTCCGCGGGTGCGGTGGTGGATCAAGAGTGTTGCGGAGACCGGCCGGGCAGCGGCATTTTCGATCCATCATCGTGTCGCCTGGGCCAGGCTGCCTCTGCGGACCACGGCTCGACGGACACGTGCCACGAACGCCCTCGGATCGTCGAGGTCGTCCTGCGTGAGGCGGATGACGATCCAGCCAAGGTCCTCCAGCGCCCGTTGACGAGCGATGTCGCGCCGCCACTGGGATCGATCGCGGCGATGACCGTCACCCTCGTACTCGATCGCGATCCGCCAGCGAGGGTAGGCGAGGTCGACCCGGGCGACGAACCGTCCCTCTTTCCGGACCACGTACTGCACATCCGGCTCCGGAAGACCGCCGTCGACGAGGAGGAGTCGGGTCTCGGTCTCCTTCGGCGACTCCACGCCCGGTCGCATTCTCGGGATGGCCCGTTTCACACGACTGCTGCCTGCGAAACGATCCCAGAGCGCGACTCTCTCGACGACGACGTCGCCGGTCACCCGCGGCCAGCGGACGTTGTCCCGCCCCGGATAGTTCGAGCTGTCCGAGATCAGCGCGTCCAACAGGATGACAATCTCGGTCTCTGTCAGTTCACCGGCGCTGCTGAGCACCGCGGCGATCGGGTCCACGACCGGTACATCCCCGAGCATCCACGTCTGTGCGCGCTCGGTGCGCAGACGCCGGCCCTCGACACCAGAGGTCCGCGGCGGCGATTGATCCTGCGGCACCGCGATCTGGAGCGGTTCGTCGGTACACCATGGCGTCGGGTGCGGTAATTCCCAGATGCGGGCCGCGGTCCGGCCGACGAAGCGCTGCCCAGGCCGCAATCGGGGAACATAGCAGTCGACGTGCGCACGGAAGGTGTCGGGCGCCGATATCGATCGCACGCCGTGAAAGGGTCGCTCCAGGTCTGCGGCATCCGCTCGCGCGCGCCCGAGGCCCAGCGTCGACGCCTTCTTGACGCTGAAGTGATCGCCGAGTTCCGCGGGGAGCGCTATTCGATGTCGCATACCGGATGCTCCCGCAGGCGTGCGACGCGGCATCCGCTGTTCAGGGCGTCCGGCTCATGACCTGGGGAGAACCCGCTCCGATGCACCCCTGTGCACGAGTCCCGCGCGCAACTCGAATACGGGACGATGGATCAGAAATTCACCCAGCATCCACCGGTCAGCAGCACTCTTGATCCATCACCGCTGGCTGGCCGAGGTGGGTACCTGCCGAGCGGGAGACGATGGATCAGAAACGCACCCAAGATGCCCTGCTCAGCGGCGCTTTTGATCCATCACCTTGCACGAGGAAGCGTGGTGGCCGGGGCGTCTGGAGCGTGACAGACCGGGACGACGGCCTCAGGACTCGGGCGCGCCCGAGAGGATGCCGCGCAGCCAGTCGCGCGCCTCGACGAACACGTCGTCGGCGTAGCGCTCGGGATACTGGACGATCTGACGGTCGGCGCGCGGATACGACCCGAGGAACACGACACGCGGGCTGAACCGGCGGATGCCGAGCAGAGCATCCGCCATCCGCTCGTGCTCGATGTGCCCATCGGCATCGATCACGAAGCGGTACCGGCCGAGCTCGTCACCGATCGGCCGCGACTCGATGAGCGACAGGTTGATGCCGCGTGTCGAGAACTGCTCGAGCATCTCGAGCAGGGAACCGGGGTGGTCGTGCGGCAGTTCGACGATGAGCGAGGTCTTGTCGGCACCTGTCGGCTCCGGAGACGGCGTCGTACGGGTGACGAGCACGAAACGCGTGACCGCCTGCGTGTTGTCGCCGATGTTCTCGGCCAGCACGTCGACGTCGTAGTGCTTGACGATCCCGGGAGGGGCGATCGCGGCCTGCGCGGGAAGCGACCCGTCGAGAACGCCGATCGCCGAGGCGACGTTGCTCGCCGCCGGCACATGCGAATGCTGCGGCAGGTTCGCACCGAGCCAGCCGTGGCACTGCGCGTAGGCGACCGGATGCGCGGCGATGACCGAGACGTCCGACAGCGTCGTGCCGCGCGGTGACACGAGCACGAAGTTCACCTGCACGAGGTACTCGCCGATGATGCGGAGGCCCGGCAGCGTCGCGAGCGCGTCCTGTGTGGTCGAGACGCCGCCCTCGATCGAGTTCTCGATCGCGATCATCGCAGCATCCGAGACACCGGAGAGCACGTCGTCGAGCGCCTCGCCGACGTTGTGCACGGCGCGCCATTCCTGGCCGCGGGCCTCGGGCACCTGATCGAGAGCCGCCTCGGTGAAGGTGCCCGCAGGGCCCAGATAGCTGTACGTGCGGCGTTCGGTCACGCGTTTCACCTTAGCCCTCCACAGCGAGCGTCACGGATGATGCATTCGGACCGCGCACGAGGCAGACTGAGTGCATGACGAGCCGTGCCGGCCTCCCTGCGGAGGAAACTGACCTCATCGACGTCGACGAGCTGATCGCCGCCTACTACGACCGAGTCCCGAATCCCGACATCGCCGCCGAGCGGGTCGTGTTCGGCACCAGCGGTCACCGCGGCTCCTCGCTGTCGAACAGCTTCAACGAGAACCACATCCTCGCCACCACGCAGGCGATCGTCGACTACCGCGCGGGGCAGGGCATCACCGGCCCGCTCTTCCTCGGCCGCGACACGCACGCACTGTCACTGCCCGCCGAGCGCAGCGCGATCGAG
Source organism: Microbacterium sp. ZW T5_45 (assembly GCF_044987415.1). Classification (NCBI taxonomy): domain Bacteria; kingdom Bacillati; phylum Actinomycetota; class Actinomycetes; order Micrococcales; family Microbacteriaceae; genus Microbacterium; species Microbacterium sp. ZW T5_45. The sequence goes on from NZ_JBJDRJ010000032.1 coordinate 14,183, forward strand.
GTGCTCGTCGCGAACGGCGTCGACGTGCGCGTCGACTCGCGCGACGCCTGGGTGCCGACGCCGGCGCTCAGCCACGCGATCCTCACCTTCAACCGCGATCTGCCGACGGATGCCGCAGGTCGCGCCGACGGCATCGTCGTGACCCCGAGCCACAACCCTCCGCGCGACGGCGGCTTCAAGTACAACCCCCCTCACGGCGGCCCCGCCGACACGGATGCGACCGGCTGGATCGCGAACCGCGCGAACGAGCTCATCGCCGCCGGTCTCGAGGGCGTCAAGCGCGAACGCTTCTCGGACATCGACTGGGATGCCCTTCCCGGCTACGACTTCCGCGACGCCTACGTCCGTGATCTCGCCTCGATCATCGACATCGACGCGATCAAGCGCGCAGGGGTGCGCATCGGCGCGGATCCTCTGGGCGGAGCATCCGTCGAGTACTGGGCTCTGATCGCCGAGATCTACGACCTGGATCTCACCGTCGTGAACCCCGAGGTCGACCCGACCTGGCGCTTCATGACTCTGGACTGGGACGAGAAGATCCGCATGGATCCGTCGTCGCCGAACGCGATGGCGTCGCTGGTCGCGAAGAAGGGCGACTACGACGTGCTCACCGGAAACGACGCGGATGCCGACCGCCACGGCATCGTCACGCCGGATGCCGGCCTGATGAACCCGAACCACTACCTCGCGGTCGCGATCGACTACCTGTTCTCGCACCGCGCCGAATGGCCGCGGGATGCCGCGATCGGCAAGACGCTCGTGTCGTCGATGATCATCGATCGCGTCGCCGAGTCGCTCGGACGTCGCCTGCTCGAGGTGCCGGTCGGCTTCAAGTGGTTCGTGCCCGGGCTGCTCGACGGCTCGGTGGCCTTCGGCGGCGAGGAGTCCGCCGGCGCCTCGTTCCTGCGCAAGGACGGCACGGTGTGGTCGACCGACAAGGACGGCATCCTGCTCTGCCTGCTGGCGGCCGAGATCATCGCCGTCACCGGCAAGAGCCCCTCGGAGCGCTACCGCGAACTGGAGGAGGCGTTCGGGTCCTCCGCCTACCAGCGGGTCGATGCCCCGGCATCCGCCGAGCAGAAGGCGACGCTGTCGAAGCTCGCCCCCGAGGCGGTCAGCGCCTCGACGCTCGCGGGCGAGGAGATCACCGCGAAGCTGTCGCACGCACCCGGCAACGGTGCCGCGATCGGCGGTCTCAAGGTGCAGACCGAGCATGCCTGGTTCGCAGCCCGCCCTTCGGGGACCGAGGACGTCTACAAGCTGTACGCCGAGAGCCTGCGCGGCCCGGAGCACCTCGCCGAGGTGCAGGAGGAGGCCCGCGCGGTCGTCGCGGCGGCGCTCAGCGCCTGACACGGACGAACATCAGCGAGCACGACCCCCGGTCGTTGAGCGCCCTTCGTCTCGTCGCTCCGCTCCTCGCCCAACCGCTGGAGCACCCTTCTCCGGTCGTTGAGCGAGCGCAGCGAGACGAAACGCCCGTCACCGCACCGCGTTTCGGCTCGTCGCTCCGCTCCTCGCTCAACGACCGGATCACCGTCCCCTGTCGTTGAGCGCGTTTCGTCTCGTCGCTGCGCTCCTCGCTCAACGACCGAGGACACTCCCGAAGGGTCAGGGCCGCACGTACGCCTTCGCCAGCTCCGCCCCGGCGGCGCGCAGCCAGCGGGCGGGCTCGGCGAGCGCGGCATCCGACGATCCAGCGAGATCCGTGAGCGCCGCGGATGCCGCGAACAGCGCGGTGTCGGCATCCGCGGCGATACGCCCTGCGGCGAGCAGCGGACGCGCGCCCGCTCCTGTCGCAAGTGCCGCGATGAACGAGGGCACCTTGCCGTCGCCCGACTGCCCGTCGTACGACCCCTCCCCCGTGATCACGACGTCGGCTCCGGCCACGGCATCGGCGAGTCCGATGAGCGCGGCGACCTCCTCGGCGCCCGGAGCGAGCTGCGCTCCCCAGGCGACGAGCGCACCGCCCGCGCCACCGGCCGCCCCCGTTCCCGGCAACGTCGCGTCGAGCCCCAACCGATCCGCGAGACGGGCGAGAGCCGCATCCACGTCGGCGATGTCGGCCGCAGCGCGCAGACCCTTCTGCGGTCCGAACACCTCGGCGGCCCCTCGCGGACCGGTGAACGGGTTCGTCACGTCGGTGAGCACCCGCACCACCGGCGCGACCCGCAGTCCGGAGAGATCGACCGAGGCGATGTCCGCAAGGCCTCGCGCTCCCCGCGCGATCGGCCCGCCCGAGGCATCGAGGAACCGCGCGCCGAGCTGCGTCAGCAGCCCTGTGCCGCCGTCGGTCGACGCGCTCGAGCCGATGCCGAGCACGAGCTGCGAGACGCCGTGATCGAGAGCCGCGACGATCGCCTGCCCGAAGCCCGTGGTGTCGGCGTCCCACGGACGCAGCTCATCGAGAAGCTCGATACCCGACGTCGAGGCCAGATCGACGACGGCGGTGCCGTGCGGCGCATCATCCGTCGGCGGCAGCAGCAGCCAGGAGGAGTCGATCAGCGCGCCCGCAGGGCCCTCGACGCTCACCGGCATCCGCACTGCACCGGGAACCGCCGCCGCGAACGCGGCGACCGTCCCCTCGCCGCCGTCGGCCATCGGGCGGTGCACGAATTCGGCATCGGGTTCGATCGACGCCCATCCCTCGGCCAGGGCGGCCGCCGCATCTGCTGCCGTGATCGTGCCCTTGAAACTGTCAGGTGCCAGCACGACGGTCGTCATGCCGAGGGCCCCGGCGTGCTCGCGCGCACCACGACCTCGAGCGGGAGCGGCGCCTGCTCCCAGTCCTCGTCGACGGTGGCCCGGAAGGCCTGGTAACCGACGTCGCTCAGCGGAACGTGCACGGTCGTGAGGGCCGGCGTCACGTCGCTGCTCGCCGGCACATCGTCGAACCCGCACACCGCGACGTCCCCACCGATCTCGCGTCCGGCATCCCGCAGGGCCGACATCGCGCCGATCGCGACGACGTCGCTCATGCCGAAGACGAGCGTGCCCGGCTCGATGCCGTCGGCCAGAGCCTGGGCCATGAGTTCTGCGCCGGACTCGCGACGGAAGTCGCCGCGCAGCACTCGGGCGACGGCTCCCCCGCCCGCGGAGATTCCCTCGTCGAATCCCGCCAGACGCTCGTCGGACGTGAACACGCCTTCCGCACCGGCGAGCACGATGGCCCGGCGGTAACCGAGCTCTGCCATGCGGGCGCCGAGGGCGCGCGCTCCGGTGCGGTTGTCGATCTCGACGTGTCGGTCGTCGGAGCCTCCCGCCCCGAAGGTCACGACCCGTCCGCCCAGCTTGGCGAACTCGGTGAGCTCGCGGGCCGTCGGAGACTCGGTCGACTCACGCGTGCGGGACGCGGCGAGGATGAGTCCCTGCGGCCGCTGCCCACGCAGCGCGCGGATGATGCGCGCCTCTCGTTCGGGATCGCGCTCGGTGATCGCGATCGTGACGACCAGCCCCTGCTCGTCGGCGCCGCGCGCGACGCCCGAGGCGATGAGGCCGAAGTAGGGGTCGGCGATGTCGGCGACGAGCAGCGCGATCACAGGAGAGGTGCCGCGCGCGGTCGCCTGCGCCGAGACGTTCGCGGTGTAGCCCAGTTCGGCGGCCGCCCGCTCGACGCGTTCACGGAACGACTCGGCGACCTTGCGCTGCGAGCCGTTCAGCACGCGGGATGCCGTCGCGAGCGACACCCCTGCGGCCCGGGCGACGTCGTGGAGCGTCGCCGCGGCGCTGCGGGACGACCGAGCCTGTCGGCCCGGGGAAAGGCTTTCCGAGGTACTCATGACCCGAGTGTACTTCGCCCTTCCCCGGGTGCTCGCGGCGACGCGATCCCGCTCGACGATGATGTCAGCCGTGCGTGTTCACACGAGGTGCGGCGAGACCGCCGCACCGAATGCCTCGGCCGTGCGGCGCACCACGTTCTCGGGCGCATCGGCCCAGACATCGGCATGGAAGATCTCGACCTCGATGTCGCGGTCGTACCCGGTGCGGATGACGGCGTCCGTGAGCGAGCCAAAGTCGATCACGCCCTCGCCGGGGTAGTGGCGCGACAGCAGCACGTCCGCGGCCAGGGGGGTCTTCCAGTCGCACACCTGATAGGTCGCGATGCGCTCCTCGCGCCCGGCACGGGCGATCTGGTCGAGAACCTGCGGATCCCACCAGATGTGGAACGTGTCGACCGTGACCCCGACGACCTCGGGGGCGAAGTCGGCGGCGATGTCGAGCGCCTGACCCAGCGTCGAGACGACGGCCCGATCGGACGCGTACATCGGATGCAGCGGCTCGATCGCGAGCGTCACCCCCGCCGCCTTCGCGTCGTCGGTGAGTGCGCCGATCGCATCGCGGACGCGCTCGCGCGCCCCGACGAGGTCGCGTGAACCGGCGGGGATGCCGCCGGCGACGAGGACCAGCACGGAGGTCGAGCCGTCGGCACCGGCCGCTGCGAGCGTGGCGGTCTCCTCGATCGCCCGGCGGTTGTCGTCGAGGGCCGCGATCCGCTCGGGTCCCTCCGGGAGCGTGAAGAAGCCGCCGCGGCAGTGCGTCGTGAACCTGAGCCCCGAGTCCGTGAGCATGCGCGCGGCGACGTCGAGGCCGACCTCGTGCACCGGCTCGCGCCAGAGGCCGATCGCCTGGATGCCGGCATCCGCCGTGACCCGCAAGGCGGTCTCGAGATCGGCGTGCTTGATCGTGGCCTGGTTGATCGAGAGCCGCGGATCGGGACGCTTCGACGGGCTCAGCGACCCGGCATCGGTCGGGTCCGGACGCTTCGGCAAGCTCAGCGACCCAGTGATCGACGACGCGCTCATGCGTCCACTCCGTTCAGTCTCAGCATCCCGTGCCAGCGCTCACGCGCGAGCTCCGGGTTCTCCAGTGCCAGCGAGGCGTTCGCGAGCTCGATGATCCGGCTGAGGTGCGGAAGGCTGCGGGCCGAGTGCAGACCGCCCACCATCTGGAACGCGGGCTGGTGCCCGTTGAGCCATGCGAGGAACGCGACACCGGTCTTGTAGTAGAAGGTCGGTGCGGCGAAGACCTGGCGGCTGAGCTCCTCGGTCGGCCCGAGGATCTCGAGGTAGCGGGCAGCGTCGCCCGCATCCAGCGCCTGGATCGCCGCCGAGGCGACCGGAGTGATCGCCGCGAACGCGCCGAGGAGCGCGTCGGAGTGGCCGCGAGCATCCTTCCCGGTCGTTGAGCGAGCGGAGCGAGACGAAACGCCTTCGTCGAACGGGCGTTTCGTCTCGTCGCTGCGCTCCGGTTCCTGAGCGAGCGGAGCGAGACGAAGGGCGCTCAACGACCGATGGGAGTCGCCACCGATGAGCCCGACGTAGTTGAAGTCGTCGCCCGTGAACATGCGCACACCCTCGGGCAGCCGCTCGCGCACCGAGATCTCGGACTCGGCGTTCAGCAGGCTCATCTTCACGCCGGCGACCTTGTCCTGGTTCTCAGCGATGATGTCGAGGAGGACAGCGGATGCCGTCTGCCAGTCGTCCGCGCCGTAGTACCCGGCAAGCTCAGGGTCGAACGCCGTGCCGAGCCAGTGCAGCACCACGGGCACGGTCGCCGACGACAGCACCTCTCGATACACGCGCCGGTAGTCGTCGGCATCCGTCGCCACCCGCGCGAGATGGCGCGAGGCCATCAGCACGGGTCCGGCGCCCTGCTCCTCGGTGAAGTGCAGCTGCTCTTTGTAGGCGTCGATCACCTGGTCGAGAGGGATGCGCTGCTCGTCGACATGGTCGGTGTTGACGCCGACGACGACCGAACCGCCCTCTTCACGGGCGACCTCGGCGCTCCGCGAGATCAGCTCGCGCGTGGCCGCGGCGTCGAGCCCCATGTTGCGCTGCGCCGTGTCCATGGCGTCGGCGACACCGAGCCCCCACGAGTACACGTTGCGACGGAAGGCGAGCGTCGCGTCCCAGTCGATGTCGGCGGGCTGCCCCGGCGTGTTGTCGGCGTGCACCTTGGGCACCACGTGCGCCGCCGCGTAGGCGACGCGGCTCTGCAGCGGCACGGACGGGCGGGTGTACTCGCCGCCGTGGCGCAGCTCGGCATCCGTCACCGCGCCCGCGGCGTCGAGAAGTCGGAGGGTCGTCATCAGAGCGACAGCTTCTCGATCGTGATCTTGCGCCCCTCGGCGTTCGAGGCGAGGCCGGCCTCGGCGAACTGCACGCCCTTGGCTCCGGCGAGCAGGTCGAAGGGGTATTCGGTCCCCTCGACGTACGAGACGAGGTACTCCTCCCACTGCTGACGGAAGCCGTTGAGGAACACCTCGTTGGTCGGCACGTTCTGCCAGTCGGAGTCGTAGTCGTGCGTGTCCTCGAGATCAGGATTCCACACCGGCTTGGGCGTAGCGTTGCGCGGCTGGATCTTCGCGCCGAAGAGTCCGACGACTGCCGAACCGAGCGTGCCGTCGACCTGGAACTCGACGAGCTCATCGCGGTTCACGCGCACGGTCCAGCTGGAGTTGATCTCGGCGATGATGCCGCCCTCGATCTCGAAGATGCCGTAGGCGGCGTCTTCAGCGGTGGCGTCGTAGTGCTCGCCCTTCTCGTCCCAGCGGTCTGCGATGTGCACGGCCGCCTGTGCGTAGACGCTCTTGACCTCGCCGAAGAGGTTCTCCAGCACGTAGTTCCAGTGCGGGAACATGTCGGTGATGATGCCGCCGCCGTCTTCCGTGCGGTAGTTCCAGCTCGGGCGCTGCGCGGGCTGCCAGTCGCCCTCGAACACCCAGTAGCCGAACTCGCCGCGCACCGACAGGATGCGGCCGAAGAACCCCGAGTCGATGAGGCGCTTGAGCTTCTGCAGGCCGGGCAGGTACAGCTTGTCGTGCACGACACCGGTCTTCACTCCCGCCGCGTCGGCCAGACGCGCGAGTTCGAGCGCCTCGTCGAGCGATTCGGCGGTCGGCTTCTCGGTGTAGATCGCCTTTCCGGCGGCGATCGCCTTGCGGATGGCGGATGCTCGCGCCTTGGTCACGAGGAAGTCGGCGTAGATCTCCCACCGGGGGTCGGCGAGCGCGGCGTCGAGGTCGGTCGTGTAGTCCTCGATGCCGTGCGCGGCGGCGAGTTCGGCGAGCTTGGCCTCGCTGCGCCCGACGAGGATCGGCTTGACCGTGATCTTCGAACCGTCGGCCAGTTCGATGCCGCCCGCGTCGCGGATCGCGAGGATCGAGCGCACGAGGTGCTGACGGTAGCCCATGCGTCCGGAGACGCCGTTCATGATGATCCCGATCTCGCGGGTTGTCGCCTGTGACATTGCTTTCCGTTCTTCTGGGAAGTCGTGCGCTCCGGCTCTCTCGGTAAGCGCTTTCCGACAGCATGCCATGATCCCGGCGGGTGCGCAAGCACGGAGGGAAAGCGCTACCCGAACGGAACCGCGCCGATCAGCGCGTGCTGGAACGTCGGACCAGCGACGTCGGCACGACGGATGCCGCGACGCCGGGCGCGCCCTCGATGTCGGCGACCAGCGCATCGACGGCGCGCTGCGCGAGAGCCGTGAAGTCCTGGCGGATCGTCGTCAGAGGCGGCCGGTAGTTGGCGGCATCCGGCAGGTCGTCGAAGCCGATCACGTCGACGTCCTCGGGGACTCGGCGCCCCGCCTCGGCGAATGCGCGCAGCAGCCCCAGCGCCATCTGATCGTTGGCGCAGAAGACGGCGGATGCCGCGGCCAAAGACTCTCCTGCCGCGAAGCCCGCTTCGGCGCTCCAGTCTCCCCGGATCACCGCCGGCGCCTCGGCACCCGCATCCACGACGGCCTGTCGCCACCCGCGTTCGCGCTCGGCGGCGGCGAAGGACCCGGACGGTCCCGCGAGGTGATGCACGGTGCCATGCCCGAGCTCGAGCAGATACCGAGTGGCCGCAGCCGCGCCCCCGGCGTGGTCGCTGTGCACCGAGGTGAAGCCCGGATCGGCATCCGCGTCGACGACGACGAGCCGCAGCCCCGACGGGAGGGCCGCGGACGACACCTGCGCGGAGGCCTCGTTCAGCACGATCGCCCCGTCGACCTCCTGTTCGAGAAGGCGCTCGAACGCGGCACCGACGCCGGCGGATGCCGTGACCAGGGTCAGCGCATAGCCGCGCTCCGCCGCGGCCTCGGCCGTGGCCTGCAGCATCCGGGAGTTGCCGACGGTCGCGAGCGTCGTGACGACCAGGCCGATCGTCTGTGAACGGCCGGTGCGCAAGGCGCGGGCGGCGCGATGCGGACGGTAGCCGAGTTCGACCATCGCGATCTCGACGCGCTCGCGTGTGGTCGGGTCCACGCGCGGACTGTCGTTGACGACGCGTGAGACCGTCTGCCCCGAGACGCCGGCGCGCGCGGCGACCATGGCCATCGACACCCGTCCGGTCGAAGGGCGGCGACGCCGACCGGCATCGGCGGCGAGATCTCGTTCGTCCATGACCGACCTCCGTTCGCAACTCCACACGGTGCGGATCCGAACACGGACTCCGCAGCGTCCCAACTCTGCGATGTTGACGTTATCACGGCACTCTGCGTACCATGTTTACGTGAACACGCACGATCTTGCCGAGTTGCGCACCGAGTCCCTGTCCGCCGGAGTGACGAAGCGCGCCACCACTCTCGCCGATGGCCGCGAACTCATCTATTACGACGACCCCGACACGACGCTCCCCGCAGAGCGCTCGGTCGACGCCCGCACGCTCGACCCGCGTCCCGAGTCCGCGTCGATGCGCCTCGACGTGCTCACCGGCGACTGGATCACGGTCGCTGCCAATCGCCAGAACCGGGTCATGATGCCGGGAGCCGACGCCGACCCGCTCGCCCCGCAGACCCCGAGCAACCCCTCGGAGGTGCCCTCGCGGTACGACGTCGCGGTGTTCGAGAACAAGTCGCCCGCCTTCGGCCCGGCTCTCGCCGAGGTGGTCGGCACCGCGCCGGCCGCGTCGAATCCGCCGCGCGGTCTCGACGATCTCGCCGCCCTCGGTCTCGGCCGCGCGCGCACCTCGGTCGGTCGCTGCGAGGTCGTCTGCTTCAGCCCCGAGCACTCGGGTTCCTTCGGGACCCAGAGCGTCACCCGCGCCCGCACCGTGATCGAGGCGTGGGCCGACCGCACCGCCGCGCTGTCGGCGCTCCCCGGCATCGAGCAGGTGTTCCCGTTCGAGAACCGCGGCGAGGCGATCGGCGTCACGCTGCCGCATCCGCACGGCCAGATCTACGCGTACCCCTATGTCACCCCGCGCACGATCCGTGTGCTCGACAGCATCGACCGCACGGCACCCGATCTGTTCCAGCGCATCCTCGAGTTCGAACAGGACTCCGAGCGCGTCGTGTTCCGCGGCGAGCACTGGACCGCCTTCGTGCCGTTCGCCGCCCGCTGGCCGCTCGAGGTGCACCTGATGCCGCACCGTCACGTTCCCGACCTGGCCGAGACCACGGATGCCGAGCGCGACGAGCTCGCCCCGCTCTACCTGCGCCTGCTGCGCGGCGTCGACGCGCTGTACGACACCCCGACCCCGTACATCGCCGCGTGGCACCAGGCACCGGTGAACACGGGTCGCGAGAGCGTGCGCCTGCATCTGCAGCTCACGAGTCCGCGACGCGCCGCCGACAAGCTCAAGTTCCTCGCCGGATCCGAGGCCGCCATGTGGGCCTGGGCCGCCGAGGTCACCCCCGAACAGGGCGCCGCCCGCATCCGCGACGCCATCGCACGATCCGAAGACGCATCATCCGAAGAGGTATCCGCATGACCGCCACGCACGACGCCGCGAAGGCCCTGTTCCGCTCGCTGACCGGACAGGAGCCCGCCGGCGTCTGGTCGGCGCCCGGCCGGGTCAACCTGATCGGCGAGCACACCGACTACAACGACGGGTTCGTGCTGCCGTTCGCGATCCCTCACCGCACGGTCGCCGCGGTCGGCGCTCGCGACGACGGTCGAATCCGCGTCGCGTCGACGTTCGCGGACGACGCGGTCGAGGTGTCGATCGACGAGCTCTCGACGCTGTTCCCGACCCTTCGACAGGCTCAGGGGCCCAGCGATGAGACGCAGCCCGCGGTCCCCGAGTGGGCCGCCTATCCGCTCGGCGTGGCCTGGGCGCTGTCGCTGGCGGCCCCCGGCCTCGATGCGACCGGGGTCGACATCGCGATCGCCTCCGATGTCCCGGTCGGGGCGGGGCTCTCGTCTTCGGCCGCGATCGAGGGGGCGACGGCATCCGCTCTGAACGATCTCTGGAGCGCCGGGCTCGACCGCACCGCGCTCGCCCGCGTCGGCCGACGTGCCGAGAACGAGGCCGTCGGCGCACCCACCGGCATCATGGACCAGATGGCGTCGATGCTCGGTGAGGCGGATGCCGCGATCTTCCTCGACTGCCGCTCGCTCGAGGCGCAGCTCGTGCGTCTCGGTGTCGCAGAGGCCGGGCTCGAGATCCTCGTCATGGACACGCGCGTCAAGCACGCGCACTCCTCGGGCGGCTACGGCGAGCGCCGCGCGGCCTGCGAGCGCGGAGCCGCGATCATGGGCGTGCCCTCACTGCGCGATGTGTCGGTCGCCGACCTCGTGCGCGCCGAGGATCTCATGGACGACGTCACCTTCCGTCGCGTGCGCCACGTGGTGACCGAGAACCAGCGCGTGCTCGACACCGTGCGCACGGTGCGCGAGCAGGGCGCGCGCGCGATCGGTGACCTGCTCGTCGCCTCGCACGCCTCGATGCGCGACGACTTCGAGATCTCGGTGCCCGAACTCGACACCGCCGTCGACACGGCGCTGGCGGCCGGTGCGCTGGGCGCCCGGATGACGGGTGGCGGCTTCGGCGGCGCGGCGATCGCGCTGATCGAGGCGGATGCCGTGCAGGCCGTGTCGGATGCCGTCACCGCCGCGTTCGCGGCATCCGGTTTCGACGCCCCGCACCTGTTCACCGTGACGCCGGCGGCGGGCGCGGGTCGCGACGCCTGACCCGCGCGGGGTCCGCTCGTCACGCGGGACGACCACGGCGAACCGTGTCGGTGGCCGCGGGCGGCGGATCCGCAGGTACCGACTGGAAGAATAGGCAGCCGAGCCGCTCGCGCGGCAGGAGAGGAAGATCATGTCCTGGATCGTCACCGGCGGCGCCGGCTACATCGGATCGCACGTCGTGCGCGCACTGTCGGATGCCGGGCTCGCACCGGTCATCCTCGATGACCTGTCCAGCGGAGTCTCGTCGTTCGCCCCCGATGACGTGCCGTTCGTGCGGGGCAGCATCCTCGACCGTGAGCTCGTCGAGCGCACCCTGCGCGAGCACGACGCGGTCGGCGTGATCCACGTCGCCGGCTACAAGTACGCCGGCGTCTCGGTACAGCGCCCGCTGCACACCTACGCGCAGAACGTCGAAGGCACCAGGGTGATCCTCGAGGCGATGCAGGCCGCAGGCGTGTCGAACATCGTGTTCTCCTCCTCGGCGGCCGTGTTCGGGACCCCCGACGTCGAGCTGGTGGTCGAGGACACCGCCAAGCGGCCCGCGAGCCCGTACGGCGAATCGAAGCTCATCGGCGAATGGCTGCTGCGCGACCAGGCGACTGCCACCGCCGACTCCGACGCCCCGCTGCGGCACACCTCGCTGCGGTACTTCAACGTGGTCGGGTCCGCCGACCCGTCGGTCTACGACGTCAGCCCGCACAATCTCTTCCCGATCGTGTTCGAGAAGCTCCTCGCCGGCGAGACCCCGAAGATCTTCGGCGACGACTACGCCACCCCCGACGGCACGAACGTGCGCGACTACGTGCACGTAGGCGACATCGCCGCGGCGCACGTCGCGGCGGCGAAGCGTCTGGCCGCCGGCGAGCCGGTCGAGGCCGCCTACAACCTCGGCTCGGGCGACGGCCTGAGTGTGAAGCAGATCATGGATGCCGTGGCCAGGGTGACCGGCGTCGACTTCACGCCGGAGATCAGTCCTCGCCGCCCCGGCGACCCCGACCGCATCGTCGCGACCGGCGAGCTCGCCGCCCGCGACCTCGACTGGAAGATGCGCTACACCGTCGACGAGATGGTGCGCACGGGCTGGGAGGCCCGCCGGGCCGCCTCGGCCTGACGGCGCGTCGGTCTCGCTTAGGCGTCCGTCACGCGTTCGGGCTGAGAACTCGCGCTCGGGCTGAAGCTCGACGCGTATGGCTCAGCCCGAACGCGAGAACCCCTCCCGAACGCGAGCCCTCTCCCGGCGGAGTGAGCTCGAACCTCAGTCGAGAACGCTCATGACGTGCTTCACACGCGTATAGTCGTCGAAGCCGTACTGCGAGAGGTCCTTGCCGTACCCCGAGTGCTTGAAGCCGCCGTGCGGCATGTCCGAGACGAAGGGGATGTGCGTGTTGATCCACACGCAGCCGAAATCGAGATCGCGCGAGAACCGCATCGCCCTGGCGTGATCGGTCGTCCACACCGACGAGGCGAGGGCGTAGTCGACGCCGTTCGCGAGCGCGAGGGCCTCTTCTTCGGTCTCGAAGGACTGCACGGTGAGCACGGGTCCGAAGATCTCGCCCTGCACGGCCTCGTCGTCCTGATGCATGCCCGAGACGATCGTGGCCTCGAAGAAGTAGCCGCGCTCACCCTGCCGGCGTCCGCCGACCTCGATCCTCGCGTGCGCGGGCAGCCGGTCGACGAACCCCTGCACCTGTGCGAGCTGCGCGGCGCTCGACAGCGGCCCGTACAGCACACCCTCTTCGCGCGGCCCCCCTGTGCGAGCATCCGTCTTCGTCCGCTCGACGAGCGCCGCGATCAACTCGTCGTGGACCGAGGAGTGCACGAGCACGCGGGTCGCGGCCGTGCAGTCCTGCCCGGCGTTGAAGAACGCCCCCGTGACGATGCCCGCCGCGGCCTTCTCGATCGACGCGTCCGGGAACACGATCGCGGGCGCCTTGCCGCCGAGCTCGAGGTGCACGCGCTTGACGTCGTTCGCGGCGGAGCGGGCGACTGCCATGCCCGCTCGCACCGACCCGGTGATCGCGACCATCTGCGGGGTCGGATGCTCCACGAGCGCGACCCCGGTGTCGCGGTCGCCGAGCACGACGTTGAGCGTTCCGGCGGGCGTGTGCAGCGCGACGATCTCGGCGAGCAGCAGGGTCGTGAGCGGCGTCGACTCGGCGGGCTTCAGCACCACGGTGTTGCCTGCCGCGAGCGCCGGGGCGATCTTCCACACCGCCATGTTGAGCGGATAGTTCCACGGCGTGACCTGGCCGATCACGCCGATCGGCTCGCGGCGCACGTACGAGGTGTGGCCGGCGAGGTACTCGCCCGCCGCGCGCCCCTCGAGGCTGCGGGCCGCACCGGCGAAGAAGCGCAGCTGGTCGATCGACTGCACGATCTCGTCGGCGACGAGGCTCGCCCGCGGCTTGCCCGTGTCCTGCGACTCGAGATCGGCGAACTCCTCGGCGCGCTTGTCCATCTCGTCGGCGATGCGGAACAGCGCCAGCTGACGATCGGCGGGCGTCGTGTCGCGCCAGATCGGGAAGGCGGCGGATGCTGCGGCGTAGGCCGCGTCGACGTCGCTCGCGTCGGAGACCGGCAGCTCGCCGTAGACCTCTTCCGTGGCCGGGTCGATGAGCGGGAGCCGGCCGGAGCCGTGCACGGGAACGAGGCGGCCGCCGATGAAGTTCTGCAGGGTGGATGTCGACATGGCGCTCATGCTAACCGTATCGATGCGAAATCTGAAGGGTTCGAACCCATGGGCAACGGAATCAGTTGCAAGACGGCATCCACCCTGTCAATATCGACACCATGGGCGGTATGTCGAAACAGTTGGCGCTGGATGACGTCTCGAAGCGCATCGTCGAACTCCTGCAGGAGGACGGCCGCCGACCGTATGCCGAGATCGGGCGCGCCGTCGGCCTGAGCGAGGCCGCCACCCGACAGCGGGTGCAGCGGATGACGGACGCGGGCGTGATCCAGATCGTCGCGGTCACCGACCCGATGCAGCTGGGCTTCCGCCGCATGTCGATGATCGGCATCCGCGTCGATCGCGACCCGCGCACGATCGCGCAGGAGTTGACGAAGATCCCCGAGCTCGCCTACGTGGTGGTGACGCTGGGCACGTTCGACATCGTCGTCGAGGCGGTCTGCGAGAGCGATGAGGACCTCATCGACCTGGTCGCGACGCGGATCCGCACGATCCCCGGCGTGACGCGCACCGAGAGCCTGCTGTACGCAGGGCTCTATAAGGACCTCTACAACTGGGGCACGCGCTGACGCGCGCCCCGCATCGGGAGCACATCATGGGAACCACGGTCTTCGAACGGCGGCGTCCGGCGCAGTCGGTGATCGACGAATCGTTGCGTGACACCGCGTTGAGCGTGTTCTGGCTCGACGACGTCGCTCGCCCTCAGCATCCGTCGCTCCAGGGAGAAGTCACCGCCGACCTCGCGATCGTGGGTGGCGGGTACGCAGGCCTGTGGACGGCGGTGCGGGCGAAGGAGCGCGATCCAGGGCGAAGGATCGTGCTGCTCGAGGCATCGCGTGTGGCATGGGCGGCCTCGGGCCGTAACGGCGGCTTCTGCGAGCACAGTCTCACGCACGGCTACGAGAACGGCATGAACCGCTGGCCCGACGAGTTCGAGCGGCTCGAGGAGCTCGGGCTCGAGAACCTCGACGGTATCGAGCAGACCGTCGAGCGGTATGACATGCAGGTCGACTTCGAACGCACAGGTGAACTCGCGGTCGCGGTGGAGCCGCACCAGGTGGAGTGGCTGCGCGGCGAGGAGGGTTTCCTCGGCCGCGAGGCCGTGCAGGCCGAAGTGCATTCCGACACATTCCTCGCCGGTGCCTGGGACCGCAACGGCACCGCGCTCGTACATCCCGCGAAGCTCGGCCTGGAACTGGCCCGGGTCGCGGTCGAACTTGGCGTCGAGATCTATGAGCGGACGATCGTGCGGGAGGTCCGCGGCGACGGATCCGGTCCGATCGTCCTCGTCACCCCGGAGGGACGGGTGCGGGCCGATGCCGTCGCCCTCGCCACCAACGTGTTCCCCTCGCTGCTCAAGCGCAACCGGCTCATGACCGTACCCGTGTACGACTACGTGCTGATGACCGAGCCGCTGAGCGACGAGCAGCTCGACTCGATCGGGTGGTCGAACCGTCAGGGCCTCGCCGACAGCGCCAACCAGTTCCACTACTACCGACTCACGGCCGACAACAGGATCCTGTTCGGCGGCTACGACGCGATCTACCACTTCGGCGGCAAGGTGCGCCCGGCGTACGAGGATCGCAGGGAGAGCCACCGCAAGCTCGCCTCGCACTTCTTCACGACCTTCCCGCAGCTCGAGGGACTGAGATTCACGCACCGCTGGGCGGGGGCGATCGACTCGTCGAGCCGCTTCTGCGCGTTCTTCGGCACGGCCCGCAAGGGCCGGGTCACCTACGCCACCGGCTTCACCGGCCTTGGCGTCGGGGCCGCGCGTTTCGCGGCCGACGTCATGCTCGACAAGCTCGCAGGTGTCGACACCGAGCGCACGGAACTGAAGATGGTGCGCGAGAAGCCGATCCCGTTCCCACCCGAACCGGCCGCCTCGATCGGCGTGAACCTGGTCCGCGCCGCCATGAACCAGGCGGATCACAACGAGGGCAAGCGCAACCTGTTCCTCAAGGCGCTCGACGCCGTGGGTATGGGATTCGACTCGTGAGCGAGCTGGCGCCCGGCGAAGGCGCGGATGCCGCAGCCGTCGATCTCTCGCACGCCGAACTGCTTCCGGAGGTCGTGGTCGAGGGCTCGCCGACGACGGCACTGCTGCCGTTGGCGACGCTCGGGGGCACCGATGGTCATGTCGAGATCGGCATCTGGGAGATGACCCCGGGCACCGCCACCGACACCGAGGCCGATGAGGTGTTCGTCGTCCTTTCCGGTGCCGCGACGATCCGATTCATCTCGCCGGAGCTGCCTGCGCTCGAGGTCGGTCCAGGCTCGGTCGTGCGCCTCACCGAGGGCATGCAGACGGAGTGGACGGTGACCGAGACGCTCCGCAAGGTCTACATCACGTAGTCCGCGCGGTGACCTGGGCTGCGCGCCCTTCGTCTCGCTCCGCTCGCTCAGGGACCGGGACGGACTCTCCGCTCGCTCAGGGACCGGGACGGACTCACCGCTCGCTCAGGGACCGGGCGGACTCACCGCTCACTCGGGGACCGGGCACCACACAACCGGTTCCTGAGCGAGGAGCGGAGCGACGAGACGAAGGACGACCCGGCTCGGGTCAAGGGTGCCGTCGCACCTCGGCGTGCGGCATCCGCTCGGCCATGACCCGCACGGCCTCGGGGTTGTCGTCGACGAGTACCGCATCGCGGCCCAGCGCCGAGGCGACCGCGCCGGTCGTCCCCGATCCGGCGAACAGGTCGAGCACCCGGTCGCCCGGGCGGCTCGACGCCTGCACGATACGGCGGAGGATGCCGGCCGGCTTCTGGGTCGGATATCCCGTCTTCTCGCGGCCCGTGGTCGGCACGATCGTGTGCCACCATACGTCGGTGGGCAGCTTGCCGCGCGCCGCCTTCTCGGCCGTGACGAGTCCCGGAGCCATGTACGGCTCGCGGTCGACGTCCTCGGAGTTGAAGAGGTAGGTCCGCGGGTTCTTTACGTACACGAGGATCGTGTCGTGCTTGGTGGGCCACCGGCGGCGCGATTTGGCCCCGTAGTCGTAGGCCCAGATCAGCTCGTTGAGGAACGAGTCGCGGCCGAACACGGCGTCGAGCATGACCTTGGCGTAGTGCGCCTCGCGGTAGTCGAGGTGCAGGTACAACGTGCCGTCGTCGGCGAGCAGCCGCCAGGCCTCTTCGAGCCGCGGCATGAGGAAGGCGCCGTAGTCGTCGAAGCGGTCGTCGTAGGTGCGCAGCATGCCGCGCACCCGTTCGTACCGATGCCCGTGGAACCCGTGGCGCACCTCGTGCTCGCCCGTCCCACCTTCAGAACTCCGGAGGATTCCTGCCGATTCCGCGAGGGACCCGGTTTCCACGCCTGCATCGGCCGGTTCCTCCGGAGTTTCGACGGTACGCCGCGCGGTCACGATCTGGTGCTCACGCGCACGTCCCGTATTGAACGGCGGATCGAGGTACACGAGCGTGAACGCGCCCGACGGCAGAGTCGCCGCGACCGCGAGGTTGTCGCCCTCGATGACGGTGACGGTGCCCGGCCCTGGCGGCTCCGAGCTCACGGAACCCGGTGCAGCCACGCGTCGGTGGAGAACTTCGACTCCACGAGCGCCTCGGCGTCGGCGTACTCGTCGGCGGAGATCGCTCCGTCCTCGGCCCCGGTGAGCCCGCGGAAGGTCTCGATGAAACGATCGATGATCTCGGCCCGCGCGAGACCGGTCTGACTCCGCAGCGGGTCGACGCGCTTGGCCGCCGAGGCCGTGCCCTTGTCGCTGAGCTTCTCGCGTCCGATGCGCAGCACCTCGGTCATGGTCTGTCCGTCGATGTCGTACGAGAGCGTGGCGTGGTGCAGCACTCCGCCGTTGGCGAGGCGCTTCTGCGCGGCGCCACCGATCTTGCCTGTCGAGGAGGCGATGTCGTTGAGCGGCTGGTAGACGGCGTCGATCCCCAGCGACCGCAGCGCCTGCAGCACCCAGTCGTCGAGGAACGCGTAGGAATCCGCGAAGGTCATCCCGGCGACGAGGGATGCCGGCACGTACAGCGAGTAGGTGATGATCTGCCCCGCGGCCATGAGCATGGCCCCGCCGCCGGAGATGCGGCGCACGACGTCGAAGCCATGCCGTGCCGCGCCCTCGGGGTCGACCTCGTTGCGGTACGACTGGAACGACCCGATCACGACCGCGGACTCGTCCCACTCCCAGATGCGCAGGGTCGGCCGACGACGCCCTTCGCCCACCCGCGAGGTGAGCACCTCGTCGAGGGCGAGGTTCATACGCGGCGAGACGGCCTTCTCGTGGACGATCTCCCAGTCGAAGTCGCGCCAACCGGGAGCGGTGACGAGGGCACGACGCACGGCGGTGCCGACCGCCTCCGGCGTGAAGCCGAGCAGTTGAGCGCCCTCGGGCAGAGCGCCCCGCACGGCGGCGGCGATGGCCGAGGCATCCGACTCCACGGGCAGACCGTCGACAGCCGCGTTGATGTCGTCGAGAGCGGTGTCCGGCTCGAGGAAGAAGTCGCCGGCGAGGCGGAATCGACTCAGTCGGCCGTCTTCGACCTCGAGATCGACGACGACCAGCTTTCCGCCAGGAACCTTGTATTCACCGTGCACCGTTCCAGCTTAAGGCGCTGCCGGCTCAGCGGCCCAGGATGACGGCACGCTCCCCCGCCCTGATCGAGGCCGTGAAGCGGTTCTCCAGGGGCGGCAGCGGGCAGACGAACTGATCCGAGAACGCGCAGGGCGGAAGGTAGGCCCTGTTGAAGTCGATCCAGGCCGAGCCGTCCGCCTCCGGCTCGTCGATCGGCAGGAACCGGAACCGGTACGTCTCGATCCCGTTCGTGCTGTCGCCGAAGACCGCACCGAGACCGCCGTTCGATCCACGAGTGACTGTGAGGGCGAGCGGCACCCCGTCGAGCGTGAAGCGCAACCGGCCGGCGATCGCCGACTCATGCGTGCTGCCGTCGACAGAAGTGACGGTGAGCGATTCGCCCTGGGCGGGCTCGAATACCGCCGGTACCCGCCACCCCTCCCGTGGCGGGTACGCGTCGATCGCGGTGAATCCCACACGCTGCGGACGCTGCGGGTTGAACACCCGTAGCCCGACCGTCCCCCGGCGATCGAACACCCGCAGCTCGCGGCGTCCGAGCCGCAGCGTCTCGCTGCCGCGCAGCGTGACCTGGGAACCGGCAACCCCGAGTTCGGTTCCATGGATCCCTCCATCTCCGGTGAGCGCCCAGAGTCCTGGCAGCCCGTCGACCGCAGCCGGCATCGTGATCAGCCAATTCGTCGACTCCAGCGCGGACGGGCCGTATTCTGCGCCCGCGTAGCTCTCCCGCGCCGCGTGCCAGACCCTCCAGTCGTCCTCGAAACCCATCGGAGAACCTCCCTCTCGCCGCGAATCTATGACGCGGCGGGGAGAGCGGGCACGGTCGCCGTCATCCGGGCTCACCCGGCGTAACGCCGGGACACCTGACGAAATGTTTCAGCGGCGAGGGATGCGCGCGTCGAGCCAGGCGAGGAGGTCGGCGCGGACCTCCGCCTGCTGCAGCTCCTGGAAGATCTCATGCCGCGCATCGGGATACACGAGCGTCGTGACGTCGGTGAGCCCGGACCGGGTACGGTACTCGTCGGCGAGCTTGTGCACACTGCGCGGCCCGCCGACCGAATCGTCGCGTCCCACGAGCAGGAGCATCGGGATGTCCCGTCCGAGGTTCTTGCGCGGACGACCGTAGAGCTTCGCGGCCTCGATCGGGCCGAACAGCTTCAGCAGCGGCACATCGGTGGTGAGCGGATCGTCGGCGAATGCCGTCCAGACCTCGGGATCACGCGAGAGCCACTCCAGACCGGTGGCGTCGGGACCGGCCCACCGCGCGTTCAGCGGAGCGGCATTGAGCGACAGCGGGGTGCGCAATGCGGAGCCCGAGAGGATCACGGCATCCCAGGCCTCCGGATGCTCGTTGACGAGCATCTGCGCGAGGAACGAGCCCCACGAGTGCCCGAGCAGCACGAGCGGAAGGTCGGGGTTCTCCTCGCGGATGATCCCGGTGAGCTGCCAGACCGCGTCCTTCGCGGCGCGGAGTCCGCCCTTGCCGAGTCGCCCCAGCTTCGCCGGCCCGCCGTGCTGACGGATGCCGGTGCGCCCGTGTCCGCGGTGGTCATCGGCGTACACCGTGAAGCCGGCGTCGGTGAGGCCCGTGATGACGGCACCGTAGCGGCCGGCGTGCTCGCCGACGCCGTGCAGCAGCTGCACCACGCCCCGAGCGGTGCCGACCGCGGGGTGGACGTCGTAGACGATGGCGATGCCGTGGGCATCCGTGAACTCACGCGTTTCGGTCACGCCCCCACGATACAGAGGGGCGAGCGGGCCTGCGATCGGATCAGGCGAGCGCGGCGACGATGGCGCGGGCGGTATCGGGATCGGTGGTCTCGTAGCCGCCGCTGCTGCTGTCCGCCGACCCGAGACGGATGCCGCCGGGCTCGATGACCGTGCGCTTGGCCGAGAAATGCAGGGCGTCGACGCCCAGCGCCGCGAGCGCCGGAGCGGATGCCGCGCTCACACCGCCGCCCGCCATCACCTCGATCGCGCCCGCGGCTTCCGCGACGAGGGCGCGAAGAGTCTCGGCACCATCGATCGCAGCGGATGCACCCCCGGAGGTGAGGATCCGCCGGAGCCCGAGCTCGCGCGCCGCACGCAGGGTCGCGACCGGGTCGGGCGTGAGATCGATCGCCCGGTGCAGGGTGACGGATGCCGAGCCTGCGGCATCCGTCAGCGCCACCATCGCCGCGCGGTCGAGCGCCCCGGTCTCGTCGAGCGCACCGATCACCACGCCGTGGGCTCCCGCCCGCGTCGCCCACCGCACGTCGCGCACCGCGACCGCGAGCTCGTCGGCGTCGTAGCGGAAGCCGCCGGCCCGCGGCCGGATCAGGACGTGGACCTCGACACCGGTGACCGCGGCCCGTTCGAGGGCGAGCTCGATCATCGAGGGCGAGGGCGTGAGCCCGCCGAGTGCGAGCGCCTGGGCGAGCTCGACGCGATCGGCGCCGACGTCTCCGGCGATCCGCACTCCGCTCGCATCCTGCACGGCGATCTCCAGCGCTATTTTGTGAGGCATCCTTCCATTCTGCCGTCTTCGCGACCGACCCTCACCCGCAAAAGATTAGATAGGCTATCTAATCAATGACTGCTGACGATGATGCCCTCCACCTCACCGCGGCAGAACTGCGCCTGGCCACGTTCCGGCTCGCCCGACGGCTCCGCCGCACGCGGGCCGTCGATGCCATGAGCGATGCGCAGCTCGCCGTCCTCATGACGCTGCGCCTGCACGGGCGCCGCACGATCTCCGCCCTCGCCGAGCGCGAGCGTGTGGCCGCACCCTCGATGACGAGCCTGATCAACGGGCTCGAAGAACAGGGCCTGGTGACGCGTACCCCCGACGATGAAGACCGTCGACGCGTGCAGGTCGACATCACCGATGCCGGCGCCGGCATCGTGGAGCGCACGATCGAGCGCCGCGACGAGCTGCTCATCGGCGCGATGACCGAACTGGAGTTCTCGGAGGACGACCTCGCCACACTTCGCGCGGCGAGCGCGCTGATGCGCAAGGTGGCCGAGCGATGAGCGCCATGTTCCGGTCGTTCGCGAACATCAACTACCGCATCTGGTTCGCCGGCGCCCTCGTGTCGAACATCGGCGGCTGGATGCAGGCGACGGCCCAGGACTGGGTGGTGCTCACCGAGCTCACGAACAACGACGCCGCCGCCATGGGCGCGACCATGGCGCTGCAGTTCGGACCGCCCCTGGTGCTGGTGAGCCTCACCGGCTGGGCGGCCGATCGCTTCGACCGCCGTCGCATCCTGCTCACGACCCAGAGCCTGCTCCTCCTGCTCGCGATCGCGGTGGGAGCGCTGCTGCTCACCGACGTGATGACCCTGCCGATGATGCTGTGCTTCGCCGCCGCGTTCGGGGTCGTGAACGCGTTCGACGCACCCGCACGCCAGGCCTTCGTGTCGGACATGGTGTCCACCGGCGACACCTCGAACGCGGTCGCGTTGAACTCGGCATCCTTCAACATGGCACGCATGATCGGCCCCGCCGTCGGCGGCCTGCTCATCGTGGCGGTCGGCTCGGGCTGGGTCTTCATCATCAACGCCGCGACCTTCCTCGCGATGCTGGTCGCCCTGCTCATGATTCGCCGCAGCCAGCTCGCTCCGCGCATGAAGAACCGCAGCCGCGGCGGCCTCGCCGCCGGATTCCGCTACGTGTGGGGCCGCAGCGACCTGCGGGTGGTCTTCGTCACGGTCTTCCTGCTCGGCGCGTTCGGCATGAACTTCCCGATCTTCGCCTCGACCATGGCGCTCGCGTTCGGCGCCGGCGCCGATGGCTACGGCATCCTCAGCTCGGTGCTGGCGATCGGGTCGCTCACCGGCGCTCTGCTCGCCGCGCGCCGGGATCGCGCGCGGGTGCGCGTCGTGATCCTCGCGGCCGGCGGCTTCGGCGTTGTGGCGTTCGTCTCGGCCTCCATGCCCACGTACATCGCCTATGCGGTGACCCTGGTGTTCACCGGATTCGCGATCGTCACGCTGTTGACCACCGCGAACGGGTACGTGCAGACCACCACCGACCCCTCGCTGCGCGGCCGCGTGCTCGCCCTGTACATGGCCGTGATCATGGGCGCGACCCCGATCGGTGCTCCGATCGCCGGCTGGGTGGCCGACCAGTTCGGCCCCCGTGTGGCGATCATGCTCGGCGGCACGGCGGGGTTGGTGGCGTGCGCGATCGGCGTGACCTGGGTGCTCGTCTCGGGGCGGCTGCGCCGCGACGAGAGTAGGCGCTTCGCCGTGACGCTCGACGAGACCCGACCGATCGACGTGATCGACGAGGTCGACGCCTCTGAGTTCAGCGACGAGGCCGCAGCCACGACGCCGATCCGCACGACCAGGAGGGACTGAGCCTCACGGAGCGGGCCACTCGTCATACGCATACGTACGAGCGAAGACGTCCTCCGAGTCCGCAGCATCGCGGTCGAGCTCATCGGACAGATCGTAGGCGTCACCCCACCAGCTGGGCGAGGTCAGCCAGACCGAGACGCTCTGCTCGTCCGCCCAGAACAGCAGCGTGTTGCCGTACGAGTCGACGAGCTGGCCACGTTCATCCTCGGTCCATCCGAGGGCGAGGAGCTCGGCCCTCGCGGCATCCAGGTCCACCGTCTCACCGGTGACGAGCTCGCGGTCGAACCGCAGGTCGAACCCGTACTCATCGATCCCACTCGCCCAGGACCCTCGGGATTCGAAACCCCTCGAGAACAGTCGCCAGCCGTCATCCGCCAGCATCCCCCGGACCTGCGACAGCTGGGACTGCACCGACTTGTATCGTTCCAGAGCACGCGCGGCCTGGACGCTCAGCGGCTCCGTCTGCACCTCCGCGGGCGTCGCTCCCGCCGCGTCGCGTTGCTGCGCGGTGACCTCACCGCCGAGCCAGATCAGCGCGAAGAAGAGCAGCGGCAGCAGGATCGCCGTGGTCCAGGCCACGAGCGCCCATCCGCGGCCCGTCGACGCTCGGTCGGATCGGCGACGAAGGACGATCACGAGGATCAGGACGACGACCCAGCACACGACGGCAGTGCCTGCGGCAGCAGCCAGCACGGAGGTGAGGAACTGCCCTGCGATCGGGCGCGGTGACAACTCCTGCATGATCGCCGGAATCGGGATGCTGTCGGTCGCGCCCAACGGGGTGATCATCGCGATGATCCACGCCCACCACTGCACGAAGAGCAGCGCGGTCACGGGCGCGGGCGCGGTGGACCAGCCCGCCCTCCGGAGCAGGAATCGGGGTAGTGAGCCGAGCAGCCCCAGGATCGGCACGAGGATCGGAGACATCACCAGGAGCATCAGCAGGAACCACCCGCCGTTGCCGACGGCGAAGATCCCGACGATGGGGAGCAGCCAGTTCATCCACGGCCAGACTCCCCACGCGAAATCGTGGATGCGAGATCTCTTGCGCTGTCGCACGGTTCTCTGCTCCGTCATGGTCCCCCCACTCGCACCCTACCCGCCACCGACGATGCCGGCCGCCGCTGTCAACCCCCTCACCCGACCGGATGCCGTGGCGTACCGTCGCGGACATGAGCCACGACACAGGACGTACCCCGCACCCCGAAGAGCCCGCCGAGGGCGCCCCCGGCGTCGGAACCCCCGACACCGCGGACCAGCCGGACGAACTCGAGCAGGCCGATGAGACCATCGGCGGGTCGACGGGCGGCGCCATCCAGGGAGACAGCAGCCGCGGCGAGTCCACGGGCGGCGCGATCCAGGGCGATGCCGGACCGCACCATGATGCTCCGCTCGGCGGCGACCGCACGACCCACGAGCAGCTGGACGCCGACAACGAGGTCGAGAACGACATGCTCAAGACGCTGAACCCCGAAGACCCGGCCTGACCGCCGGGCGATGACGGCTCAGGCGGCGAGGACCACCCGCAGCTGCTCCACGGCCCAGTCGAGCTCGGTCGCGCGCACCACGAGCGGGGGCGCGATGCGGATGGTCTGACCGTGCGTGTCCTTCACGAGCACCCCGCGCTCGAGCAGCCGCTCGGCGATCTCCCGCCCGGTGCCCTTGGCCGGGTCGATGTCGACGCCGGCCCAGAGTCCGGCGATGCGCACCTCGGTCACACCCGCGCCGATCAGCGGCTGCAGGGCCTGCTCGAGGTGAGCGCCCAGTGCGCGGGCGCGCTCCTGCAGCTCACCCGTGCTCAGCATCTCGACCACGCGGTGGCCGACGGCCGCCGCGAGCGGGTTCCCGCCGAACGTCGAGCCGTGCTCGCCGGGTCGGATGACCCCCAGCACCTCTTCATCACCGACGACGGCCGACACCGGCAGGATGCCGCCGCCCAGCGCCTTGCCCAGCAGATACAGGTCCGGCACCACGCCTTCACGGTCGCACGCGAACGTCTCGCCCACTCGTCCGAGTCCCGACTGGATCTCGTCGGCGATGAACAGCACGTCGTTCTCGTCGCAGATCTCGCGGATCCGGCGCAGATATCCCTCAGGCGGGATGATCACGCCGCCCTCACCCTGGATCGGTTCGATGAGCACCGCGGCTGTGTCGGCGGTGATCGCCGCGGCGACGGCATCCGCGTCTCCGTACGGCACCACGTCGAAACCGGGAGTGTACGGGCCGAAGTCCGCCCGCGCCGACTCGTCGTCGCTGAAGCTGATGATCGTCGTCGTGCGGCCGTGGAAGTTGCCGGCGGCCACGATGACCCGCGCCTTCCCCGCCGCGATGCCCTTGACCCGGTATCCCCAGGCGCGCGCGACCTTGATGCCGGTCTCCACCGCCTCGGCGCCGGTGTTCATCGGCAGCACCATGTCCTTGCCGCACAGCTCGGCGAGCGCGGCGGCGAACGGTTCGAGCTGATCGCTCATGAACGCGCGGCTCGTCAGCGCGACCCTGCCGAGCTGCTCGGTCAGCGCCGCGACGATCGCCGGATGCCGGTGGCCGAAGTTCACGGCCGAGTAGGCGGCCAGCAGATCGAGGTAGCGCTTGCCCTCGACATCGGTCACCCACGAGCCCTCGGCCCGCGCGATCGTGACCGGGAGCGGGTGGTAGTTGTGTGCGACGTGCGCCTCGGTCATTTCGCTCCTCGGAGTTCCAGGGTGCAGCACTTGATCCCGCCGCCGCCGAGCAGCAGCTCCGACAGGTCGATGAGGATCGGGTTGTAACCGCGCTCGCGCAGCTGGACCTCGAAGCCCTTGGCGCGCGGCGAGATGATGACGTTGTAGCCGTCGCTGGCGGAGTTCAGCCCGAACACCGAACCGTCCTCGTCGGACACGAGGATCGCGTCGGGGAAGCGCTCCTCGAGCACGGCGCGGCTGGCGTCGTCGAACGCCCCGGACAGGTATGCGATGTTCGCGCTCTGCCCCTCGGCGACCACGGGATCGAGCACGGCGATCGCGGTGTCGAGGTGGTAGAAGCGCGGGTCCACCAGGTTCAGCGAGACGACCTCGCGCCCGAACACCTCCCCCACCTCGCGGTGGCTGTCGCCGGTCGAGCGGAACCCGGTACCGGCGAGGATCACATCTCCGACGAGCAGGAAGTCGCCCTCTCCCTCGTTGACCTCTTCGGGGATGACGGTGTCGTACCCGTGCGCCCGGAACCAGTCGGCGAAGGCCGGCGCCTCACCCGCCCGCTCCTCGAAGCGGAACTTCGGCACGTAGGCGCGACCGTCGATGAGGAACCCGCCGTTGGCGGTGTAGACCATGTCGGGGTACCCGGCGAGCGGCTCGATGAGCTCGACCTCGTGGCCGAGTTCGAGATACAGGTCGTAGAGCTTCTGCCACTGGGCGACCGCCTTGGCGGTGTCGGTGGGCTTGGCCGGCTCCATCCACGGGTTGATCGAGTAGTTAACCGTGAAGTGCTCGGGCCGGCACATGAGGTAGCGGCGGCGGTGAGCGGTACGGGTGGTCGTGGCGGCGGCTTCAGTCGTCGACATGGGGCTCCTTGACAACAGGTGCGGCGGACGCTGTCCAGGGGCCCGGCGGAAGTTCGACCCACCCGTGGAGGCGGGGAAGATGCGCTGCGAGCACGCCAGCATCCATTGTGTCATCCGCGGACCGGAGGTCGCCAGGCCGCCGGCCGCGGTCCGGAAGCACGCGCAGCTTCCGCGGCCGGAGTGAACTTCTGCGGCCAGTCCGGGTGCGATCCGGCCGCAGAAGTTCATTTTCACCGCGGATCTTCGACCGATCGACCCGGCGAGGGCGCATCACCCCACGTGCACCACGAGCTTGCCCGCCACGTGGCCGTCTTCGATACGGGCGAGCGCGGTCCCGGCGTCAGCGAACGCGTACTCCTGCGCGATCACCGGAGCGAGCCGGCCCTCCGCGAGCAGTTCCAGCAGCGCGGTGAGCACCTCGTGGCGCGGCGTGGCCGCAAGGGGACGGATGCGGGCTCCACGGGTGAGCGAGAACAGCGCGGCCCGCAGCATCCGCGGCACCGGGCCCCAGACATGTCCCCCGTCGCCCGTGACCAGCACGATCGTGCCGTCTGGACGCGTCAGGCGTCGCAGCTCGCGCAGCGGGATCCCACCCGCGACGTCGATCACGGCGTCGACCTGCCCGGCCGGCAGCGTCGACAGCGGCTCGCGGCGATGATCCAGCGTGCGCGCGGCGCCGAGGCCCTCGACGAGGGCGCGATTGCGCTCGCCGCAGCTCGCCCAGACCTCGGCGCCGCGAAGCGCAGCCAGCTGCACCGCGAACGTGCCGACTCCGCCTGACGCACCGATCACGAGCACCCGGGGCGTGCCGCCGCTGATCCCGACGCCGGCCGCATCGAGCGCCTGCCAGGCCGTGCCTCCGGCCAGCGGAAGAGTGACCGCATCCGCGATCGACACCCCCGGCGGCAGGGGCTGCACGCGATCGGCGGGGACGCACACGTACTCGGCCAGCCCACCACCGCCGGAGAGCTCACCGATCACCTCATCACCGACCTCGGCACCGATGACGTCCGGACCGGTCGCGACGACGATGCCTGTGGCATCCATCCCCCGGATCGGATGCTTCGGCCGCCGCCACCCGAACACCGGGCGCACGAGAAGGGGGTCGCCGAGCATCAATCGCACGTCGCCCGCGTTCAACGAGGTCGCCCGCATGCGGAGCAGGACCTCTCCCGAACGGGGCGTCGGCACCGGCACCGTCCGCAGCGAGACGTCGCGCGCGGGCCCGTACTCCTCGTTCGCCCAGGCCTGCATGGTCTCGGGCATGTCACACCTCCGGGTACTGGAACAGCTCGTCGAGCCCGACGCCGAACGCGCGGGCGATCTGGAATGCGAGTTC
Organism: Microbacterium sp. ZW T5_45; assembly: GCF_044987415.1. Lineage (NCBI taxonomy): Bacteria > Bacillati > Actinomycetota > Actinomycetes > Micrococcales > Microbacteriaceae > Microbacterium > Microbacterium sp. ZW T5_45. The sequence continues at coordinate 41,544 of NZ_JBJDRJ010000032.1, forward strand.
GAGCGTGGGCGAATACTTCTGCTGCTCGATCGCGATGAGCGTCTGCCTCGTCACACCGATCGTGCGAGCGAGTTCGGCCTGGGTGAGGCCCGCGTCCTCCCGATGAGAGCGGATGCTGTTGGAGACGAGGGTGGGCTTGACCATCACACCAACCCCCGCCGGTAGGCGATCGCCCGGGCGATGCCGCCGACGAACGCCGCCGCCGCGAACCCTGCGTACATCGTGTTCGCGATCCAGAAGACGTCGGCGCCGATCGCGCAGAGCACGATGACGCCGAGCCCCGCGATGACGACGAAGGCCTGCTCGACCCGGCCGCCCATGCGGCCGATGTCGCGGTCGCGGATGTCGGAGCGCCCCGCGCCCTCGGGATCGCGCGTTCTGGCGACCAGACCCCAGCCCACGCTGAGGATGATCGTCGCGACGATGCTCAGACCGACGGTCCAGAGCATGAGCGGGAACCAGTCGACCTCGGTCAGCGGACCGCCCTCCGCGTGCTGCAGCACCAGTACGACGTACGCCGTGAAGCTGATGACGCTGACGACGAGCCCCGCCCAGACGTTGCGCTCCTCGGAGACCACGACCCACCTCCCGTGTAAAAGATTCTTGACACGAAACGCTACTCCTCGCAGACTGAAGGTGTCAAGAATTCTTTACATATCGAGGCTCCTCCGCAGACTCGGCATCCGTCGGCGCCCCGCATGCCTCCGCCGACGCCCCCTCTGAGCGACGACGCCCCCTCTGATTCACGTCAATCAGACGGGGCGTCGTAGGCCAGCGGGGGCGTCGGCGAGAACGGGGCGTCGAATGCCGTAGCCGGAGATCAGATGACCGCGGCGCTCCAGTCGTCGAGGTTGCCGTAGCGGTGGGCCGTGATCGCGATCGCCTGTTCGTGCACGAACGGCAGCAGTTCGAGCCGCCCGGCCGTCGTCACCTCGTCGCCGTAGACGGCCAGGCCGGGATCCCCGTCCCGCGCGACCGCGAGGTCGCGATGCAGCGCCGCGACCGAGGTGCGATCACCGATCAGGCGCACGCGACCCGCATCCTCGCCGCGTGCTCGCATCCGCTCGATCCACTCGGAGTCGCTCTCGACGGCGACCGGGACCTCGAACTCGCCGAGCACGTGCCGCACACCCGCGGGCAGCCCCTCGGCCAGCGAGACGAGGAACGACGCCCCTGAGCGGATGCCGGCGAGCACGACCCGCAGCACCTCCTGCAGCGGGGCCCCGGCGGTCGCCCGCAGCATCACCGGCACGGGACGGTAGCGGAACAGGTTGCGCTCGACACCGAGGTGCGAGACGTCGCGGACCCTGCCGAACTCGCGATCCCAGGCGACGGCATCCGACAGCGCGGACTGACGGAGCCACTCGAATCGATCGAAGTCCAGCGACGACTGGGCCGACTCGATGAGATCCGAGATGCGGCTGTCGAGTCCGCGCAGATGCAGCGTCGAGGAGTTGCGGCCCCGCCCCTGAGCCGCCCATGACCCGAGCCGCACGAGGTAGTTGGGGCCTCCGGCCTTCGCGCCGGGACCGACGGCCGAGCGCTTCCACCCGCCGAAAGGCTGGCGCTGCACGATCGCCCCGGTGGTGCCGCGGTTCACGTAGAGGTTGCCCGCCTGCACACCGTCGAGCCAGCGCGCGAGGTCGTCGGGGTCCTGCGTGTACAGGCCGGCAGTGAGACCGTAGGCGACCGCGTTCTGCAGTTCGAGTGCCCGCTCCAGCGTCGGCGCGTGCATCACCCCGAGCACCGGCCCGAAGAACTCCTCCCGGTGGAAGCGCGAGCCCGGTTGCACGCCGACGCGGATGCCGGGGGTCCACAGACGTCCCGACTCGTCGCCCTCGACCAGGCGGGGCTGCAGCAGCCAGCGCTCGTCGCCCTCGAGCTCGGTGAGCGCCCAGGCGAGCTTGCCCTGCGGCTTCTCGATCACCGGGCCGACCTCCGCGAGCGGATCGGACGGCCACCCCACGTGCAGGGAGCGGGCGGCGTCGGTCAGTTGCCGGGCGAAGCGCTGCGAGCGGCCGACGGGACCGACGAGGATCGCCAGCGAGGCCGCCGAGCACTTCTGACCCGCGTGACCGAAGGCGCTGCGCACGAGATCGGCGACCGCTTGATCGAGGTCGGCCGACGGCATGACGATCATGGCGTTCTTGCCGCTCGTCTCGGCGAGCAGAGGGAGGTCGGCGCGCCACGAGCGGAACAGCGCAGCGGTCTCCCAGGATCCGGTGAGGATCACCCGGTCCACGGCCTCGTGCGTGATGAGCTGACGTCCGAGTGCGTCCTCGTCGACGTCGACCAGCGCCAGCGCGTCACGCGGGATGCCGGCCTGCCACAGCGCCTCGGCGATCACGGCCGCGCACCGCCGCGCCTGCGGTGCCGGCTTGAAGACCACACCGGATCCCGCGGCGAGCGCGGCGAGGACGCCGCCGGCGGGGATCGCGATCGGGAAGTTCCACGGCGGCGTCACCACGGTGACCTGTGCAGGCACGAAAGTCGCGCCCGCGAGGGCATCCAACTCCCGCGCGGTGGCGGCGTAGTAGCGGGCGAAATCGACGGCTTCGCTCACCTCGACGTCGCCCTCGGCGAGCACCTTGCCGGTCTCCGATGCGGCGACCGCGATGAGTTCGCCACGTCGGGCCTCGAAGGCGACGGCCGCGCGGAGCAGGGTGTCGGCTCGCTCGGAAGCCGGCCGCGCGCCCCACGCGGATCCGGCCGCCCGCACACGCTCCAGGACGGCATCGAGCTCGGCCTCGTCGGAGACCTGCGGCGGCGCATCTCTGTCGTCGGGTTCATCCGCGGCCCCGGCGAGGCCGGTGAGGATCGCCCGCGCCCACTCGCGGTTCGCGGCCAGGGCGGGGTCGCTGTCGGGGGTGTTCGCGAAACCCGGTGCTCCGCCGGCATCCGTCGGCAGTTCGCGGGCGGAGTACACCGCGGTCTCGAGCAGCGGCTCGCTCTCGGAGCCGCGGGAGATGCCGAGCACGGCACGGGTCAGGTCCTCGTCGAGCGCCGGCCCGCGCGGCACGGTGCGCACGGACTCGTGCACCGGGGCGTTCCGGTCCTGGGTGCGTCGGGGGCCGGTGCGCAGAGTCGCGTCTCTCGATCGTTCGAGGGCGGCGAGGAAACGGTCGCGTTCCCGTGCGAAGAGCGCCTCGTCGTCGTCGAGGTGGAATGCGGCGGAGAGGAAGTTGTCGGAGGAGGCGTTCTCCTCGAGGCGTCGCACGAGGTAGCTGATCGCGACGTCGAACTCCGCCGGTGCGACGACCGGCACGTACAGCAGCACCGGGCCGACCTCGCGCGAGACGGCCTGCACCTGCCCCTGAGCCATGCCGAGCAGCATCTCGAACTCGATGTCGTCGCGCACCCCGCGCTCCCCGGCGAGCAGCCAGGCGTGCGCGATGCCGAAGAGGTTGTGCCCTGCGATGCCGATGCGCACGGCGGCGGTGTGCTCGGGGGTCAGAGCCCAGTCGAGCAGTCGCAGGTGGTTCGCGTCGGTCTCGACCTTCGTGTCGTAGGTCGCCGGCGTCCAGCCGTGCATGGTGGCGTCGACGTGTTCCATCGCGAGGTTCGCCCCCTTGACGAGGCGCACCTTGATGCGGGCGCCGCCGTGCGCGACGCGATCCTGCGCCCAGGCGGTGAGCTCCTGCAACGAGGGCAGGGCATCGGGCAGATAGGCCTGCAGCACGATGCCGGCCTCGAGATGCCGCAGCCGCGGATCCTCGAGAAGGCGCGTGAAGACCGCGATCGTCAGATCGAGGTCGCGGTACTCCTCCATGTCGAGGTTGATGAACGTCTGTGTCCCTGACCCTGCTCCCCCGGTCCCTGAGCCTGCCGAAGGGCCAGCCGCGTCGAGGTAGAGCGGCAGCAGCCTCTCCACGACCCGATCGACGACCTCGTCGAACGCCCACATCGAGATCCGGCTGATGATCGCCGAGACCTTGACCGACACGTAGTCGACGTCGTCCCGACGAATCAGGGCGTGGATGCCGTCGAGCCGGCGCTTCGCCTCGGCCTCCCCCAGCACGGCTTCACCGAGGAGGTTGAGATTGAGCTTCGCCCCGGAATCGCGCAGCGTGGCGAGCGCCGGGCCGAGCTTGGCCGGGCGTGCGTCCACGACGAGGTGGCCGACCATCTCGCGCAGCATCCGTCGGGCGATCGGCACGACAGGAGCGGGCAGGACGGGGGCGACGCCGCCGCCGACCTTGACGGCTCCGCGCAGATACCAGGGCAGGAAGTCGGGGACGATCGGGGCGATCCGGTGCAGCTGCGCGGCCGCCGCGCCGAGGCTCTCCGGACGCATCACGCCGTCGATGAAGCCGAGGGTGAAGGGCAGGCCGTTGGCGTCGCTGAGCACTCCGGCGAGCCGCTCGGCGGCCGGGTCCACCTCGGCGGCGGCAGCCTCGATCACCCATCGTCGGGCGAGTTCGACCGCAGGCTCGGCGAGGGGGTCGTTTCCGGGCGCCACCTGGTCTGACATGGCTTCAGCCTAGGGCGTGTCTCCTAAATGGTGGGCGTGGTCTGAGAGTGTTGTCGGGTGAGTCGTTTCGTGTTGTTGTCGGATGCCCAGTGGGCGTCGATCTCCGATCTCATGCCCGGCCCCACGGGGCGTA
>NZ_JBJDRJ010000033.1:0-45848 GCF_044987415.1 Microbacterium sp. ZW T5_45
GCCCGGGAGATCCGACCGGCCCGGGAGATCCGACCGGCCCGGGAGATCCGACCGGCCCGGGAGATCCGGCAGCGCCGGGCCAGACAGGGGCGGGCACTCCGCCGGGAGGGAACGGTCCGGGCGGCGTCGAGCCCTGGGGCCAGGGCTGCGAGGTGCCGGTCGGCGCACCGCCGGTGGGTCCGCCGCCGAATCCCGGAAAGATCTCGGCCGCAGAGACGGGTGCGGGGGGCACGAGCGGAACCGCGTGTTCCTCGGGCCGCTCAGAATCGGAACCGTGCACGATCGCCCCCTCCGTATGGAAAAGGTCCTCGTCGAGCGACGAGGACCTGATCAGAGTGGAGGGGGTGACGGGAATCGAACCCGCGCAATCAGTTTGGAAGACTGAGACTCTACCATTGAGCTACACCCCCGGACCCCCACCTGCTCGGGGACCGCTCGGTGACGAACACCGACTCAACGACTATAGCGGACTGTCGGGGGTGCTCTCGTCCGTTAGACTCGTGGGGGCTGAATCCGCGTACGGATTCCCCGGGGCGTAGCTCAGTTTGGTAGAGCGCCCGCTTTGGGAGCGGGAGGTCGCAGGTTCAACTCCTGTCGCCCCGACACGGCTCTTTTCGGCCTGACAGCCGCGATTCAGCGCGGAAATCACAAGGAGAACACACCAGCATGGCGAACAGCACCGTCGAGAAGCTGACCCCGACCCGGGTCAAGCTCAGCATCACGGTCACCCCGGACGACCTCAAGCCCAGCATCGCGCACGCGTACGAGCACATCGCTCAGGACGTGCAGATCCCCGGCTTCCGCAAGGGCAAGGTCCCCGCGCCCATCATCGATCAGCGCATCGGCCGCGGCGCCGTCATCGAGCACGCGGTCAACGAGGGACTCGACAAGTTCTTCCGTGACGCCACGGCCGAGCACAAGCTCCGCGTCGTCGGCCGTCCGTCCGCCGACATCACGCAGTGGCCCAACGAGAAGGACTTCTCGGGTGACCTGCTGGTCGACGTCGAGGTCGATGTCCGCCCCGACATCGAGCTGCCCTCGTACGACGGCATCACCCTGACCGTCGACGCCGTCGAGGCGGACGAGGCGGCGCTGGATGCCGAGCTCGAGAACATGCGCGCCCGTTTCGGCACGCTTATCCCCGTGGACCGCCCGGCGGCCAAGGGCGACTTCGTCGAGCTCGACCTCGTCGCGACGATCGACGGCGCCGAGATCGACCGCGCCGAGGGCGTGTCGTACGAGGTCGGCTCCGGCGAGCTGCTCGAGGGCATCGACGACGCGATCGAGTCGCTCACCGCCGGTGAAGACACGACGTTCCGCTCCACCCTTGTCGGCGGCGACCACGCCGGCTCCGAGGCCGAGGTCTCTGTCTCGGTCAAGGCAGTCAAGGAGCGCGAGCTCCCCGAGGCCGACGACGACTTCGCGCAGATCGCCAGCGAGTTTGACACGATCGCCGAGCTGCGCGCCAGCCTCGCCGAGCGCGTCTCGCAGCAGGGCGTCTTCACTCAGGGCTCCGCTGCACGCGACAAGCTCGTCGAGACCCTGCTCGAGCAGATCGAGATCCCGGTCCCGCCGCAGCTCATCGAGGACGAGGTGCACAACCACCTCGAGGGCGAAGGCCGTCTAGAGGACGACGTGCACCGTGCTGAGGTGACCGAGGCGAGCGAGAAGCAGTTCCGCACGCAGGTCCTGCTCGACACGATCGCCGAGCAGGCGAACGTCCAGGTCTCGCAGGAGGAGCTCTCGCAGTACCTCGTGCAGTCCGCCGCCCAGTACGGCATGGCCCCGCAGGAGTTCGTCGAGGCGCTGCAGTCCTCCAACCAGCTTCCGGCCCTGGTCGGCGAGGTCGCCCGCAACAAGGCCCTCGCGATCGCCCTGGGCAAGGTCAAGGTCGTCGACACCAACGGCAAGGCCGTCGACCTGTCGGACTTCGTCGTGACCGATGACGCCGAGGAGACCTCCGAGGCTGAGGAGACGGCAGAGGCCGTCGAGGAGAAGCCCGCGAAGAAGGCTCCCGCGAAGAAGGCCCCGGCCAAGAAGGCCACCGCGAAGGCGGACGACGCCGAGGCCGAGGCGAAGCCCGCCAAGAAGCCGGCCGCCAAGAAGGCGCCGGCGAAGAAGGCCGCTGACGCGGCCGAGTGATCGCACGATCCTGAAGGGGACGGATGCCGACGGCATCCGTCCCCTTTCTCATCTCCGGGAGGAACGCATGAACTGGGACGAGCGAGTCGACGCCGTCTGGGCCGATGACGATGCGGGTGACGACGAGGTCATCGCGCGGATCGATGCTCTCGCCGCCGAGCGCGGAGCGGACGACGCGCGAGCGGAGTTCGAGCGAGCCGGTGCGCGCGACTCCGCCGGCCGGGAAGCGGAAGCGGTCGTGCTCTATCGGCGCGCGCTCGGTCTCGGCCTCGACGAGGTGCATCGGCCGCAGGCCGTGATCCAGCTGGCCAGCTCTCTGCGCAACCTGGGAGAGTACGACGAGGCTCTGGCCCTTCTCCGCACGGAGCGTCAGCGGCACCCGGACGGGCCGTATCGGGATGCCGTCGCGGTGGTGGAGGCGCTGACCCTCGCCAGCGCGGGGAAGCCCGCGAAGGGGCTCTCGGTCGCCCTCCTCGCTCTCGTGCCGCATCTGCCGAGGTATCACCGTTCGATGACGGCGTACGCCCGGGAGATCGCCGGGTCCGACACCTGATATGCCCACGGCGAACACAGCCTGGGGCCTGCGTTGTCGCCGGTAGATTCGAATCACTGAAACACGGAATCAGGAGCTGACATGGCTGCAGAACCCCTCCTCGCGACGAGCGTCTTCGATCGTCTGCTGAAGGACCGCATCATCTGGCTGGGCTCGGAGGTGCGCGACGACAACGCCAACGAGATCTGCGCGAAGATCCTTCTTCTCGCGGCAGAGGACTCCGAGAAGGACATCTATCTCTACATCAACTCGCCCGGCGGCTCGATCACGGCCGGCATGGCGATCTACGACACCATGCAGTTCGTCCCCAATGACATCGTCACCGTCGGCATCGGCATGGCGGCATCGATGGGACAGCTGCTGCTGACCGCAGGCACCAAGGGCAAGCGTTACATCACGCCGAACGCCCGTGTGCTGCTGCACCAGCCGCACGGTGGCTTCGGTGGAACGTCGAGCGACATCCAGACGCAGGCGCAGCTCATCACCTCGATGAAGAACCGCCTCGCCGAGATCACCGCGGCGCAGACCGGCAAGTCCGTCGAGCAGATCAACGCCGACGGTGACCGCGACCGCTGGTTCACCGCAGACGAGGCACTCGAGTACGGCTTCGTCGACCACATCCGCGAGTCCGCCACCGACGTCATCGGCGGCGGCGGCACGGACGCCAACTGAGACAGAGCGAGAGGACTCTCATGTACACACCCACCTTCCGCTCCGCAGGCGATCTGCCCTCCAGCCGCTACGTGCTCCCGCAGTTCGAGGAGCGTACGGCCTACGGATTCAAGCGTCAGGACCCGTACAACAAGCTGTTCGAAGACCGCGTGATCTTCCTCGGCGTGCAGGTCGACGATGCGTCGGCCGACGATGTGATGGCGCAGCTCCTGGTTCTCGAGAGTCAGGACTCCGAGCGCGACATCACGATGTACATCAACTCGCCCGGTGGTTCCTTCACGGCTATGACCGCGATCTACGACACGATGCAGTACGTCGCGCCGCAGATCCAGACCGTCGTGCTCGGGCAGGCCGCGTCCGCGGCCTCCGTGCTGCTGGCCGCCGGACACCCCGGCAAGCGTCTCGCACTGCCGAACGCCCGCGTGCTCATGCACCAGCCGGCGATGGGCGAGGCCGGTCACGGCCAGGCGTCCGACATCGAGATCCAGGCGGCGGAGATCCTCCGGATGCGCACCTGGCTCGAGGAGACGATGGCCAAGCACACCGGAAAGACCGCAGAGCAGGTCAACCGCGACATCGACCGCGACAAGATCCTCTCCGCCGCCGAGGCGCTGGAGTACGGCATCGTCGATCAGGTGCTCACCACGCGCAAGCGCGCCTGAGACCCGGTTCTCACGAAAGGACGTCGACCTTCGGGTCGGCGTCCTTTTGCGCATCCTCGCGCAGACCCTCTGCTCATATGAGCGACCTGGTGCGCGAACGGGGTCTACGCTCTATTCTGGACATCGAAGGAGGATGCCGTGGAAGAAGAGCTGTTGATGGTTCGCGTCGCCGAGCTGTACTACGACGAGGACAAGACGCAGGACGAGATCGGCGCCCTTCTCAAGATCTCCCGCTGGAAGGTCGGTCGGCTCCTCACGCAGGCGCGCGAACGCGGCATCGTGCGCATCGAGATCGTGCATCCGCGTGCCCGGCGCCTCGGACTCGAACGGCAGTTGGTCGAGCAGTTCGGCATCGACGCGGCCGTCGTCGTGCCGGCCCCTGACGGCGATGAGGCGACGCTCGAGCGCGTCGCGCAGGCAGCCGCGGACTTCTTGACGGCCATGCGTCCCGTGCCGCGGACGCTCGGCGTCAGCTGGGGCCGTACACTCCGCGCGGTCGCAGAAGCGCTGCCCGACGGGTGGGCCACCGGTGTCACGGTGGTGCAGCTGAACGGGGGCGTGAGCCTGAACCGCCGCTCCGGTGGCGCCGCGGGTCTCGCGGTCACCATCGCGCAGCGAGCATCCGGCCAGGTGTCGCTCCTGCCGAGCCCCGCGATCCTCGAGCGGGTCGAGACGAAGCAGGCCATCGAGTCGGACCGCACGGTCGCCGGCATCCTGGAGGAGGCCGCGCACGCACAGGCGTTCCTCTTCACCGCAGGGCCCTGCGACGCGTCATCGGCGCACGTCGACAACGGCTATCTCACCGCCGCAGACGTGGAGGAGCTCGCGCGTCGTGGCGCCGTCGGCGACGTGCTGGGACGCTACATCGACGCCGACGGCAACATCGTGGACCCCCGGCTCGACGAGCGCACGGTCGGCGTCGACCTGGGCGTGCTGCGGGCGGCCGAGAGAGCGGTCTTCGTCGCCACCGGCGAGGCCAAGCATGACATCGCGCGCACGGTCGTGACCAGCGGCCTGTGCAGCGTCTTCGTGACCGACGAGAACACAGCCAGAGCATTGTTGGAGGAACAGTGACGACCACAGAACTCAACCGCCGCGCGGCGGTCGACGTGCTGGGCGGAGAGCCGGATGACGCGACGCTCCGTCGCTTCCTGCACGGACTGCCCGGCGTCGACGCCACGGGGCTCGAACAGCGGGCCGCCGGACTCGGCACCCGCTCGATCAAGACGACGTCGAAGGCGTGGGCTCTCGACACGATCATCCGGCTCATCGATCTGACCACCCTCGAGGGGGCCGACACGCCGGGCAAGGTGCGGTCGCTGGTCGCAAAGGCGAAGACACCGGATGCCGGCGATCCGACGACACCGCGTGTCGCGGCCGTGTGCGTCTACGGCGACATGGTCCCCTATGCGGTCGACGCTCTCGGCGCACTGCACGGCGACCCCGACGACGGAGCGATCTCGGTCGCGGCGGTCGCGACCGCGTTCCCCAGTGGGCGCTCGTCGCTGGCGATCAAGCTGGCCGACACCGCGGAGGCGGTCGCGGCGGGTGCCGACGAGATCGACATGGTGATCGATCGCGGTGCCTTCCTCTCCGGACGCTACGGACTGGTCTACGACCAGATCGCGCAGGTCAAGGAGGCCTGCCGTCGCGAGGACGGCAGCTACGCGTCGCTCAAGGTGATCCTGGAGACCGGCGAGCTGAACACCTACGACAACATCAAGCGGGCCTCGTGGCTCGGCATCCTCGCGGGCGGTGACTTCATCAAGACGTCCACCGGCAAGGTCCAGCCCGCCGCGACCCTTCCGACCACGCTGCTCATGCTCGAAGTCGTCCGCGACTGGCAGCGGGGCACCGGCCAGCGCATCGGCGTCAAGCCCGCGGGGGGCATCCGCTCGTCCAAAGACGCCGTGAAGTACCTCGTCACCGTCGCCGAGACCGTGGGGGAGGAGTGGCTGCAGCCGCACCTGTTCCGCTTCGGCGCGTCCAGCCTGCTCAACGACGTGCTCCTGCAGCGCCAGAAGCTCACCACCGGCCACTACTCCGGCCCCGACTACGTCACGATCGACTAGGGAACACCGATATGTCATTCCTGGAATACGCTCCGGCACCGGAGTCGACGTCCGTCCTGAACCTGCGGGACAGCTACGGGCTGTTCATCGATGGAGAGTTCGTCGACGGTACCGGTTCCTCGTTCACCACCATCTCGCCCGCGACGGAGAACCGCATCGCGGAGATCGCCGCCGCGAGCGACGACGATGTCGACCGCGCGGTCGCGGCTGCTCGCCGCGCCTACGAGAAGACCTGGTCGAGGATGAGCGGTCGCGACCGCGGCAAGTACCTCTTCCGCATCGCCCGTCTCGTGCAGGAGCGCGCTCGCGAGCTCGCCGTGGCCGAGAGCCTCGACAACGGAAAGCCGATCAAGGAGAGCCGAGACGTCGACGTCCCCCTCGTCGCCGCTTGGTTCTTCTACTACGCGGGCTGGGCCGACAAGCTCGATCACGCGGGTCTGGGAGCGAACCCTCGCGCGCTGGGCGTCGCCGGACAGGTCATCCCGTGGAACTTCCCGCTGCTCATGCTGGCGTGGAAGGTCGCCCCGGCCCTCGCCGCGGGCAACACGGTCGTGCTCAAGCCCGCGGAGACCACGCCGCTGACCGCGCTGATCTTCGCGGAGATCCTGCAGCAGGCCGACCTGCCGGCCGGCGTCGTGAACATCGTCACCGGAGCGGGTGCGACGGGCGCCGCGCTCGTACGGCATCCCGACGTGAACAAGGTCGCCTTCACCGGCTCGACGGGGGTCGGTCGCGAGATCGCCCGCGCAGTCGCGGGCACGGGAAAGAAGCTCACGCTCGAGCTCGGTGGCAAGGCCGCGAACATCGTGTTCGACGACGCCCCGATCGACCAGGCCGTCGAGGGCATCGTCAACGGCATCTTCTTCAACCAGGGGCACGTGTGCTGCGCCGGGAGCCGTCTGCTCGTGCAGGAGTCGATCCATGACGAGGTCATCGACCGGCTGAAGAATCGGCTGTCGACGCTGCGCCTCGGTGATCCGCTCGACAAGAACACCGACATCGGTGCGATCAACTCCGCCGCGCAGCTGGGGCGCATCCGCGAGCTCAGCGACATCGGCGAGGCCGAGGGCGCGCAGCGCTGGACCGCCGACTGCGCCATCCCCGAGAAGGGATTCTGGTTCGCACCCACGATCTTCACCGGCGTCGAGGCCTCTCATCGCATCGCGCGCGACGAGGTGTTCGGACCCGTGCTGTCGGTGCTCACCTTCCGCACGCCCGCAGAGGCGGTCGCCAAGGCGAACAACACGCCCTACGGCCTGTCCGCCGGCATCTGGAGCGACAAGGGCTCACGCATCCTCGCCGTCGCCGACCGCCTGCGCGCCGGAGTCGTGTGGGCCAACACGTTCAACCGCTTCGATCCGGCCAGCCCGTTCGGCGGGTACAAGGAATCAGGATACGGTCGCGAGGGCGGCCGCCAGGGCCTGACGGCCTACCTTCAGGGAGCAGCATCATGAGCAAGCGACTGACCGTTCCGAAGACGTACAAGCTCGCGATCGGCGGCGCGTTCCCGCGCAGCGAGTCCGGGCGCACCTACGAGGTCGTATCCCCGAAGGGAGCGTTCCTCGCGAACGCGGCGAAGGCATCGCGCAAGGATGCCAGGGATGCCGTCGTCGCTGCGCGCGCCGCCGTCAAGGGGTGGTCCGGAGCGACCGCTTACAACCGAGGCCAGGTGCTGTACCGCGTCGCAGAGGTGCTCGAGGGGCGCCGTGCGCAGTTCATCGACGAGATCGTCGCGCAGGAGGGTGCGTCGGCGTCTGCCGCTGCGGCTCAGGTGGACGAGGCGATCGATCTCTGGGTCTGGTACGCCGGGTGGTGCGACAAGTACGCCCAGGTCGCCGGGAACGGCAATCCGGTCGCGGGGCCCTACTTCAACATCTCCGTGCCCGAGCCGACCGGGGTGGTCGCGATCGTCGCGCCGCAGACGAGCGCGCTGCTCGGTCTCGTCTCGGTCGTCGCGCCGGCGCTGGTCGCGGGAAACGCGGTGGTCGTGATCGCCAGCGAGCGGTTCCCGCTGTCGGCGATCAGTCTCGCGGAGGTGCTGGCCACCAGTGATGTGCCCGGTGGCGTGGTGAACGTCCTCACCGGCTCGCCCGCCGAGATGGCTCCCTGGCTCGCTTCGCATCAGGATGTGAACGCGCTCGACCTGGCCGGCGCCGGCGACCTCGAGTGGGTCGACCTGCAGATCGCGGCGGCTGACACGCTCAAGCGCGTGCTCACGCCGGGGCCGGTCGTCGCCTCGCCTGAGCGCATCGGGGCATTCACCGAGGTGAAGACGGTGTGGCACACCAAGAGCATGGTCTGAGATGATCCCTGAGCGGAGGGCGGGTGCGGTGTGGGCCTGGTGAGGGCTCCCCGCCCCGACCCGACGATCGATGCTTTCGTCGACGGGGTGGGGATCTTGTCGCGTGACGGTGTAATGGTGGGTCTGGTACATCGTGATCTGGTCCGACGGAGAACGCGAGCCTTCGACTGAGGATTATCCGCCGTGGTCTGCTGTCACCGAGATGAGGGACGGCTTCCTCGACATCCAGAGGACAGCAGCCCGGGACGGTCGCTACGACTTCTCCTGGCTGAGTGCTGACGCTGCGAAGCGCGAGAGGGCTCGCCTCGGGGTTAGCGCCGAGGACTTCTGATCCCGGGACGATCTCGCAGAACACGAGGATGCTCTCGCCGACGCGATCCGGTGAGCAGATCGTGGACGAGCGCTCCACACCGACAGGGGAGCGCTCATGTGCGGCCGCCGAGGGAGTATGGTGCGTTCATGTCGAATCGCGCTGCGGGGGCCGTGGTCGTCGTCCTTGCCACCATGCTCCTCGCTGGCTGCGGCGTGATCGGTGCGCCTGTCGAGTCTCCCGCAGCGGCGGCTCCGGTCGTCGACGTGCCGTCATCCCGAACGACTCCGAGCCCGTCTCCGTCTCCGACTCCGACGGCGGATGCCGACAGCTGCCCCGCGCGCGCCGGCATCAGCATCTACGGGTGGAGCGAGGGCGACGAGGAGCCGATCATGTCGGCCCTCTGGAACGGTGTCGAGCTCGTGGACCGGGGGCCGAGGGAGTTCGCCACGGGCACCGTCGCACGGTCCGCGGAGGGCTACATCTCCTACACCGTGGCGAGCGGGGACGCCCCGGAGGCCATCGCGGAGCGGCTGTGCACCAAAGTGTTCTCCTTCGAGAACTACTTCGGCTACAGCCCCGTTCTCTATGCGGGAGATGTCATCGAGGTGCCCGATGTGCTCAGGCCCAAGCTCGCGGTCCCCTGGACCGAGCCCCCGATGCAGTACTGACGCGGGTGGGCGTCTCCGCCGGTGACGCGACTCCGCGCCAATGCGTCCCGGTGTCGGTGGCAGAGGTTAGGCTCAGTACACGATCTCAGGATCCCCCTAGGAGGACGCGCATGGCCCGTATCGGTGAAAGCGCTGACCTGTTCAAGTGCTCGTTCTGCGGAAAGAGCCAGAAGCAGGTGCAGCAGCTCATCGCTGGCCCCGGTGTGTACATCTGCGACGAATGCGTCGAGCTGTGCAACGAGATCATCGAGGAGCGGATGGCGGAGTCCGCGGCCACGGGCACAGCCGACTTCGAGCTGCCGAAGCCGCGGGAGATCTTCTCGTTCCTCGAGGAGTACGTGGTCGGGCAGGAGCCGGCGAAGAAGGCTCTCGCCGTCGCCGTCTACAACCACTACAAGCGCATCCGTGCACACGGCACCCTGCAGCCGGCCGAGCAGAAGGCCGAGAGCATCGAGATCGCCAAGAGCAACATCCTGCTCATCGGTCCGACGGGCTGCGGCAAGACCTACCTCGCGCAGACCCTGGCGAAGCGACTGAACGTACCGTTCGCCGTGGCCGACGCCACGGCGCTCACGGAAGCAGGCTATGTCGGAGAAGATGTCGAGAACATCCTCCTGAAGCTCATCCAGGCGGCGGACTACGACGTGAAGCGCGCCGAGCAGGGCATCATCTACATCGACGAGGTCGACAAGATCGCGCGCAAGGCCGAGAACCCCTCGATCACCCGCGACGTCTCCGGTGAGGGCGTGCAGCAGGCACTGCTGAAGATCATCGAGGGCACGGTCGCCTCGGTGCCGCCGCAGGGCGGGCGCAAGCATCCGCATCAGGAGTTCCTGCAGATCGACACCTCGAACGTGCTGTTCATCGTCGCCGGCGCCTTCGCGGGTCTCGAGGACATCGTGTCGGCTCGCGTCGGCAAGCACGGCATCGGATTCGGCGCGCCGCTGCACGACAAGGGCAAGGATCTCGATCTCTTCGGTGAGGTGCTGCCGGAGGACCTGCACAAGTTCGGCCTGATCCCCGAGTTCATCGGACGTCTGCCCGTCGTCACGAACGTGTCGCCGCTCGATCAGGACGCGCTGATCGACATCCTGACCGGCCCGCGCAACGCGCTGGTCAAGCAGTATCAGCGCATGTTCGAGATCGACGGCGTCGAACTCGAGTTCGAGGCCGACGCGCTCCGCTCCATCGCCGACCTCGCCGTCGAACGCAAGACCGGAGCCCGCGGCCTGCGCGCAATCCTCGAGGACGTCCTCGGGCCCATCATGTTCGAGATCCCCTCTGCCGAGGACGTCGCGAAGGTGATCATCACCCGCGCGGCTGTCGATGAGGGCGCACCGCCCACGCTCGTCTTGGAGCGCAAGCGCAAGAGCGCATGACACCGACGCCCTGGCGGGTCGTCTCGTCCGAGACGGTCATCGCGGATCAGTGGATCCGGGTCAGGGCGGATGCCTGCGTCGACGCGCACGGCCGAGACATCGCGCCCTACTACGTCCTCGAGTACGGGGACTGGGTCTCCGTCCTCGCACTGGACGAGGACGGAGGCGCGATCGTCGTCGAGGAGTACCGCCACGGTGCGGGTGTGATCGCACTGGGCACCGTCGGCGGGGGAGTCGAGACGGGGGAGCGCCCGGCCGAGGCCGCCGGACGAGAACTGCTCGAGGAGACCGGCTACGAGGCCGCAGAGCTGGTCGATCTCGGATCGACCTGGGCGAACTTCGGCAATCAACCCAACCGGGTGCACCACTTCCTCGCGCTCGGGTGCCGGCGGATCGCCGCGCAGAGTCTGGATGCGACGGAAGACATCGTCGTGCACGTCCTCCCTGTCGACGGCCTCGATGCGCTTCTGCACCAGGGACATCACCTGCTCACCTGGTACAAGTCCCGCGCATGGCTCGATCATTGACCTGACGCCACCACGCCAAAAGTAAACGGCATTTGATAACCATCGAAGAACAGTGTTAGTCTCTCGAAGGTTTGAATCGTTTCACCGCACGGAGTGCGGGTTCAAGGGAGAATCGTGAACACAACGCTGACTAAGGGCCGCGCCTGGTGGATCGCCATCGTCGCAGGCATGGCATCATTCCTCGATGCGGCGGCCATCGCCGGTACAGGAACCGGCCTGCTGCTCTTCCAGGAGGAATTCGGCTTCGGTGCCGATGTCTACGGGCAGCTGTCTGCGATCCTCACGTTCACGGTCGCCATCGGTGCCCTCGCCGGTGGTTTCCTGAGCGACCGCTTCGGTCGTCGCCGGGTGTTCACCGTCACGGTCGCGATGTTCGCGATCGGCGCGGCTATCCTCGCCGTGGCCCCGGCCGTCGCGGCGCTCTACCTCGGAATCCTCCTCATCGGCCTCGCGGCCGGGGCCGACCTGCCCGCATCGATGGCGATGATCGCCGAGAGCGCGCCGGAGGGCAGCAAGGGCAAGATGGTGGCGTTCTCGCACATCCTCTGGATGGCCGGCGTGCTCGCCGTCGTCGGCATCGGCGTGTTCGTCGGTGGCATGGGTGGCGCGGGAGCACGCATCCTGTACGGCATCCTGGCGGCGATCGCGGTGCTGACCATCCTCGCGCGCATCGGTCTCCCGGAGTCGGGTGAGTGGCAGCGCGCGCACACCGGGGCGATCGTCAACGCTCCTCGCTCCGAGGCGCCGGCGAGCGGTGCACGGGCGCTCCTCGCGGCCGGCTTCATCGTGCCGCTCGTGGCGCTCTCGCTGTTCTACGCGATCGCGAACATCCCCGCGAACACCAATGGGCAGTTCTCCGCCTACCTCTACGTCAACGCGGCGGGAACCGACGTCTCGACCGCGAACCTCTACGGCCTGATCGGCATCGGCGTCTCGCTGGTCGGCAACCTCACGCTGATGCGCCTGGTCGACACGAAGTACCGCATGATCGGGTTCGTGATCGGTCTCGTCCTCTCGATCGTCGGCTTCCTGATCCCCGTCATCGCCGGAGTCAACGTCGCGGCCCTCGTCTCCATGGGCGTGTTCTACGCGCTCGGCGGCGCCATCGCCGGCGAGCCGATGTTCAAGGTCTGGGCGCAAGAGCTCTTCCCGACGCTGCACCGCAGCACCGCGCAGGGCATCGCGATCGCCTTCACCCGCGTCATCGCGGCGATCGTCGCGCTGTTCACCCCGATCATCATCACCGCAGGGCCGAGTACGATGTTCGTCGTCCTGATCGTGTCGACGGTGATCGCCGGCCTCATCGGTCTCTTCTGGATCCCGCGTCTGCCCCGCGCGCACAGCGCGGAGACGGCTGCTGACACCGACGCGACTCCGGTCGTCGTCCACTGAGCGAAGGAGCTCCCACGATGAGCCTGCCCGCACCGCACCGGCCCACACTCGAGCGTCACGCAGACGGTCGTTTGGGGATCGTGCACACCACGCCTCGCATCAGCTGGCGGATGCCGTCGGCCCCGGCCGAATACCGCCAGGATGCCTACCGCCTGGAGATCACGCGCTCTGTTCCCGGAGGCGCGCCGCGCACCTCCGTGTTCGAGGTCGACGGTGCCGAGCAGGTGCTCGTGGACTGGCCGGACGCACCGCTCACGTCCCGCGAGGCGGTCTCGGTGCGCGTCGCGGTCGGTGACGGTGCGAGTTGGAGCCCTTGGAGCGAGCCAGGGTCCGTGGAGGTCGGCCTTCTCGACGACGAGTGGCAGGCTGCATTCGTCGGGGGCGCGTGGGAAGAGCCGGAGGATCCCGCCGAGCGGCGACCCTCCCGGGTCCGCGCCGAGCTCCGTCTCGACGGTCCGGCGCGCTGGGCTCGTCTGCGGCTGACGGCGCACGGCATCGCCGAGGCCGAGGTGAACGGCATCCGGGTCGGCGATGAGGAGCTGACCCCCGGGTGGACCAGCTACCACCATCGTCTCGTGGTCTCGACGTTCGATGTCACCGACCTGCTCCGCGACGGCGACAACGCGATCGGCGTCTGGCTGTCCGATGGCTGGTGGCGAGGGCACGTCGGCTTCGAAGGCGGCCGATGGAACGTGTACGGAGACGACCTGTCCGCGCTCGTCCAGCTGGAGGTCCTGCTCGAGGACGGGACGTTCCACGTGCACGGTTCGGACGAGGGCTGGCTGGCCGGCTTCGGACCGACGCTGAGCAGCGGACTGTACGCCGGAGATCACGTCGACCTCGGTCTGCACGATGCGGCATGGTCGACTCCGGGCTGGGATGCCGAAGGGTGGTCTCCGGTTCGTGTCATCGCCGCGGACCCGCGGGCGCTGGTCGGTGTCGAGGCGCCCCCGGTGCGCTGCACCGACGAGCTGACGCCGGTCACGATCGACCGCCGGGGCGACGATCGCGTTCTTCTCGACTTCGGGCAGAACCACTCGGGTCGGCTGCGGCTGCACCTGCCCGCAGCTCCCGGGGTCGAGGTCGTCATCCGACACGCCGAGGTGCTGCAGGACGGCGAGCTGTACAGGCGCACTCTCCGCCATGCCGCCGCGGAGGACCGGGTCATCCTCTCCGACGTCGCGACGACCTGGGAGCCCCGCGGGACGATCCACGGCTTCCGGTACGCGGAGATCATCGGCTGGCCGGGGGAGCTCTCCGCCGCCGATGTCGTCTCCCGCGTGCTGCACACCGACATGGCGCGCATCGGATGGTTCCGGTCGTCGCACGAGCAGGTGAACCGCCTGCACGACAATGCGCTGTGGAGCCTGCGTTCGAACTTCGTCAGCATCCCGACCGACTGCCCGCAGCGCGATGAGCGTCTCGGGTGGACCGGAGACCTCCAGGTCTTCACGCCGACGGCCGCCTTCCTCTATGACGTCACCGCCATGGTCGGGTCGTGGCTGCAGGACCTCGCCGACGAGCAGACCGACATCGGCAGGGTGCCGCTGTGGGTGCCGTACGTCGCGCTCGAGCCGTGGAGCAGCTTCCCGCCGTCGGCCATGGCGGTCTGGAGCGATGTCGCCGTGCTCGCGCCGGATGTGCTGCACGAGCGCACGGCCGATCGCGGCGTGCTCCGCCGTCAGTGGCGCAGCGGGCTCGCCTGGATCGCCGAATCGCTCGCCGGTGCGGGCGACTCGCTCGTCGTGGACGGCGACTTCCAGCTCGGCGACTGGCTCGACCCGTCCGCGCCCGCGGACAACCCTGCGCTCGCGGTGACGCCGGCGCCGCTGGTGGCGACCGCCTACCTCGTGCACAGCCTTCGCAGGCTCGCCGACATCGGCGAGGTCCTCGGCGAGGACGAGGAGGTCGCCCGATTGGAGGGTCTGGCGTCGCGGGCGGCAGACGCCTTCCGTGCCCGGTTCCTCGACGAGACCGGCGCTCCCGTGGTCGAGACCCAGACGGCGCTCGCTCTGATCACCGTGTTCGATCTCTGGCCGAGCGTCGAGGCGTCGCAGGCGGGTACACGCCGACTGGCCGAGCTCGTCCGTGAGAACGAGGGTCGCATCGCGACCGGTTTCGCCGGCACCAATGTCATCTCGGACGCCCTGTCCATGGGCGGAGAGGATGCCGCCGCATACCTGCTGCTCGAGGCGCAGGACAATCCGTCGTGGCTGTACACCGTCGCGATGGGTGCGACGACGATCTGGGAGCGCTGGGACTCGATGCTTCCGGACGGCACGGTGAATCCGGGCGACATGACCTCGTTCAACCACTACGCTCTGGGAGCCGTCGCCGACTGGCTGCACCGCCGTGTCGCCGGACTCGCGCCCGCTGCGCCTGGCTATCGGCGCATCCGCTTCGCTCCTCGTCCCGGCGGGTCATTCACCTCGGCAGGCGCGACGCATCGCACTCCCTACGGCGAGGCATCCATCGACTGGCGCATCGAGGGAACGGACCTCGTGACCGATATCCGGGTTCCGGTCGGGGCGACCGCAGAGGTCTCTCTCCCCGGCAGTGCGGACCGGATCGTCGGACACGGAGCGCACAGCTTCAGGGCTGCTCTGGATACGCCGGACGCCCTCAGCTGAGACTCTTGCAAAGAAGTCGTTGCAAAGATATCTTTGCAACATGAACCAACCTGTTCCGAGTCGCAGTCTCGATGCCGGCGCGCTGAAAGCTCTCGCGCATCCGCTCCGCGTCCGGATCTTCGACCTTCTCAGCGAGCGGGGCCCGCAGACGGCGAGCACTCTGGCGGGTCTGGTCGGCGAGTCGTCCGGGTCCATGAGTTATCACCTCAGGGCTCTCGCCGCTCACGACCTCATCCGGGAAGTCGACGGCCGAGGAACGGCTCGTGAACGCTGGTGGGAGCGACCCCGGGGGCGGATCGATCTCCCGGGCCCCGACGACTCCATGACGCCGTCGAATCGAGCGGCCGCGCAGATCGTGACATCCGAG
This sequence comes from Microbacterium sp. ZW T5_45, assembly GCF_044987415.1. Lineage (NCBI taxonomy): Bacteria > Bacillati > Actinomycetota > Actinomycetes > Micrococcales > Microbacteriaceae > Microbacterium > Microbacterium sp. ZW T5_45. The sequence continues at coordinate 15,680 of NZ_JBJDRJ010000033.1, forward strand.
TTCTTCCGGCTGCGACACGAGAGTCTGATGGCCTACCTCAATCGATCGGAGGTCGGCGTTCCAGAGGAGTGGCGGGATGCCGGGATCGTGATGACCAGCCACGTCGACGTCACCGCCGAGCAGATGGGAGAGATCAGAGACGAGATCCGCGACGTCGTCGACCGGGTGATCGAACGCTACCGAGGGCAGACCGGGCCCGGCATCCGGCGCGTCGCACTCCGCGCAGAGCTCTTCGACCTGCCTGTCACCGCGGACGGCGACGAGTGATGACCGCCACCGCTCTGTCGCTGCCCGCTCCGACCAGAACAGAGCGGGGGATGCTGCGCCTCGCCGAAGCGCTCACGGGGGTGATCGAACGCCGTATCGAGCGACGCGCTCGTCGGCGCGAGGCCGAGATCGATCGGATCCGGGATCTGCAGACGCACCGTCACCGCGCCGAGGACGTTGAGCACCTGCTCGCTCTCTGGGGCGTGCCGCGGCGCTGATCGCTCGCGGAACGCGACAGGCCCTCCCGACCGACGGTCGGGAGGGCCTCGTCGGAAGCGTCAGTCCTCGAAGGGCCGAGCGATGACGTCGCCGGCGGCGGTCTGCACGACCTCCCAGCCGGCATCGAGTTCGGCGATCGCCCGGCCTTCCAGCCAGGTGAGCGTCCAGTGGCCGCCGAGTCCGCGGGCCTCCACGTCGGCGATCGCCGGGCGGAGGGCGGCGGGCACGGATGCCGGAGCCTCCGATCCTGCTGCCCATCGCGTCCCGAGCTGCATCATGCCTCCTCGGCCGGTGCGAGCTCGATCGCCGTGACGGCGAACTCGTCGCCGACGGAGAGACCGAGCTCGGCGATGCGTCCGACCGCCGACAGGTCGCCCGCAGCGGCCTGCAGCGCCTCGAACTTCTCGGCCGGGGCGGTGATCATCGCGCTCGCGACCGGGGTCTTCTGCGAGGCCTTCGCCTCGGTCTTCGCGCGGCGGATGCTGATCAGCGCCTCGCTCGCGACCGCGAGCACGGCGGGGTCGCCGTCGATGCCGAGTGGCGTCGGCCATGCCGCGGTGTGCACCGATCCCTCCTCGAACCACGACCACACCTCCTCGGTCGCGAAGGAGAGGATCGGCGCGAGCAGACGGAGCAGCGAGGAGAGCGCGAGACGAAGCGCGAGGGCGGCGGATGCCTGGCCCACGTCGTTCTGGTCGTAGGCGCGCTCCTTCACCAGCTCGAGGTAGTCGTCGCAGAACGTCCAGAAGAACGCCTCGGTCACCTCGAGGGCCTTGGCCTGGTCGTAGTTCTCGAACGCCGCGGTCGCTTCGGCGATCACGCGGTCGAGGGCCGTGAGCATCGATGCGTCCAGCGCGTGGGTGACCTGCGCGCCCTCTGGTACGGGGAACGACAGCACGAACTTCGCCGCGTTCAGGACCTTGATCGCGAGACGGCGCCCGATCTTGACCTGCGTCGGGTTCTGCGGGTCGAAGGCCGCATCCATGCCCAGCCGGCTCGACGCGGACCAGTAGCGCACGGCATCCGATCCGTGGGTGTCGAGGATGTCGGCGGGGGTCACCACGTTGCCCTTCGACTTCGACATCTTCTTGCGATCCGGGTCGACGATGAAGCCGGAGATCGCGGCATTGCGCCACGGTGAGCGTCCGTCCTCGAGAGTCGAGCGGAGCATGGTCGAGAACAGCCAGGTGCGGATGATGTCCTGCCCCTGCGGGCGCAGGTCGAAGGGGGCGGTGAGCTGCCAGAGCTCTTCATCGCGCTGCCACCCGCCGGCGAGCTGCGGGGTGAGGGACGAGGTCGCCCAGGTGTCGAGGATGTCGGCCTCGGCGTCGAAGCCTCCGGCCTTTCCGCGCTGATCCTCGGTGAACCCTGCGGGCACGTCGGTGGTCGGGTCGATCGGGAGCGACGCATGGTCGGGCGTGAGCACGCGGTCGTAGTCGCGCTCGCCGTTCTCATCCAGCGCGTACCAGAGCGGGATAGGCACGCCGAAGAAGCGCTGGCGGGAGACGAGCCAGTCGCCGGTCAGGCCGCCCACCCAGTTCTCGTAGCGCACCCGCATGAAGTCCGGGTGCCAGGAGAGCTCGGTGCCGTGGGAGATGAGCTCGTCGCGCAGCTTCGCGTCGCGCGCACCGTTGCGGATGTACCACTGGCGGGTGGAGACGATCTCGAGCGGGCGGTCGCCCTTCTCGAAGAACTTCACCGCGTGGCTGAAGGGCTTGCCGACGGCGGTCATGTCTCCGGTCTCCTGGAGCTTCTCGACGATGGCCTTGCGCGCGGAGAACACGGTCTTGCCTGCGAGGTTCTCGTCGTACCAGGCCACGGCATCCGCGTTCGTCACGGAAGAGGGCGCGGTCGGGAGGAACCGGCCGTCGAGCCCGATCGTCGTCATGTTCGGCAGGTCCGCGCCGGTCGTGGTGCGCAGCTCGCGCCACCAGATGATGTCGGTCACGTCGCCGAAGGTGCAGACCATCGCGGCCCCCGTCCCCTTGTCGGCGAGGGCGAGGTGGTGACCGTGGATCTCGATCTCGGCGTCGAAGAACGGCGTGCGCACCTTGGTGCCGATCAGGTGCTTGTGCGGCCCTTCCGGGTGCGTCACGATCGCGATGCACGCGGGCAGCAGCTCAGGGCGGGTCGTCTCGATCGTGATGGCGCCCGAACCGTCGGCGAAGGGGAAATCGATGGTGTGGTAGGCGGCCTGCTGCTCACGGTCCTCGAGTTCGGCCTGCGCGATCGCGGAGCGGAAGTCGATGTCCCAGAGCGTGGGGGCGAGGGCCTGGTACGCCTCGCCGCGTTCGATGTTGCGGAGGAACGCGAGCTGGCTCTGACGGATCGTGTCGTCGGAGATGGTGCGGTAGGTCTGCGTCCAGTCCACGCTCAGGCCGAGCTGGCGGAACAGGGCCTCGAACTGCTTCTCGTCCTCGACGGTGAGCCGCTCGCACAGCTCGATGAAGTTGCGGCGGCTGATGGGCAGCTGGTCGGCGGCGCGGGAGGACTTGTTGTCGCCGCCCTCGAAGGGCGGAGTGAAGTCGGGGTCGTAGGGGAGCGAGGGGTCGCACCGCACGCCGTAGTAGTTCTGCACGCGGCGCTCGGTGGGCAGGCCGTTGTCGTCCCATCCCATCGGGTAGAAGACGGTCTTGCCGCGCATGCGCTCGAAGCGCGCCTTGATGTCGGTGTGCGTGTACGAGAACACGTGGCCGATGTGCAGCGACCCGGATGCCGTGGGCGGCGGGGTGTCGATCGAGTAGACGCCCTCGCGTCCGACCTCGGCGGCGCGGAGGCGGTCGAACAGGTAGGTTCCCTGCTCCGCCCACGCGTCGTTCCACTTCGCTTCGAGACCTTCGAGTGCGGGCTTGTCGGGGATGGCGGACATGAAGGTCTCCTCGTGCGATGTATGCGGCACTGTGTGAGCGTGCCTGAGTGTGGGTTTCGTCCAGTGTACCGAGCGTGTAACAACCGGGCTTTACATCGACCCCGTCCAAGAATTGCTCGTAGGATCGAAGAATCCCGATCCGTTCTTCCTGAGGACTCTCATGCCTACACGCGCTCTGCGTCGACTCCTGCCTGTGGCCGCGATCGTCGCCGCCTCCGCCCTGGCGCTCAGCGCCTGCTCCACCGCCGCCGACGGCGGTGCCGAGGGCGGTGCTGACGGCGGTGGCGAGCTCGTCTGGTCGATCGAGGGTGCGAACCTCTCGGCCGGTCACATGGATCCGCAGGTCAGCCAGCTCGACGTCTCGAGCATGGTCCAGCGCGTCGTTCTCGACTCCCTCGTCTTCCAGGAGGACGACGGCACATTCACCCCTTGGCTCGCCACGGAGTGGGAGGTGTCGCCGGACAGCACCGCCTACACCTTCACCCTGCGCGACGACGTCGCATTCACCGACGGTGAGAAGTTCGACGCCGCGGCCGTCAAGGCCAATTTCGACCGTATCGTCGACCCCGACACCGAGTCCGCGCAGGCGGCGAGCATGCTCGGCGCGGACTTCTACGCGGGCACCGAAGTGATCGACGAGTACACCGTGAAAGTGAGCTTCACGCAGCCCTATGCCCCGTTCCTGCAGGCGGCGAGCACGTCGCTGCTCGGCTTCTACTCGCCGAAGGTGCTCGCAGAGTCGGCGGACCAGCTCAAGGCGGGCGGCCCCGGCATCACCGTCGGCACCGGTCCGTTCGAGCTCACCGAGTACACGCCCGACCAGGAGCTCGTCTACACCCGCAACGACGACTACGCCTGGGGCCCTCATGACGGGGGAGCGGCGCAGTTCGAGACGCTGCGGGTGGAGATCCAGCCCGAGGCCGCGGTGCGCGTGGGCGTCATCGGCAGCGGTGAGGCCGATCTCGCGAGCAACCTGCCGCCGAACCTCGTGAGCGAGCTCGGCGACGGCGTCACGGTCGACTCGATCGAGTATCCCGGCCTGCCGTACTCGCTGTACCTCAACGAGAAGTACGGCGTGTTCGCCGATGAGAAGGTGCGTCAGGCGTTCTCACGCGGCATCGACATCGATGCGGCCGTCGAAGAGATCTTCTTCGACCAGTTCCCGCGTGCGTGGAGCGTCCTCGGTTCGACCACGCCGGGCTATGACGCCTCGCTCGAGGGCACATGGCCGTACGACGTCGACGCGGCCAACGCGCTGCTCGACGAGGCGGGGTGGACCGAGCGCGACGCCGAGGGATACCGCACGAAGGACGGCCAGCGCCTGTCCGTGCGGTGGATCGCCTGGACGCCGGTTCCCGACGACCGCGCCGCGCTCGCGAACGCCATCCAGTCGGATCTGAAGGAGATCGGGTTCGAGGTGGTCCGTGAGGTGCTCGAGCCCGGTGCGTACAACGAGCAGTACGGACCGAAGACCTTCGACCTCACCGACTGGGGATTCTCGGGCGTCGATCCCGATCTGCTGCGCAGCCACCTGCACACGGACGGTTTCCAGAACGCCTCACAGGTCTCGGATCCCGACCTCGACGCCCTGCTCGAGCAGGCCGTCGGCACGAGCGACCAGACGGAGCGCAACACCCTCTACACCGAGATCCAGCAGTGGAACGCACAGCATGTCGCGATCGTCCCGCTCTACAGTCCGTCGGCGATCACGGCCGTGGGGGAGCGCGTCTCGGGTCTCGACTACGACCTGTACGGGCGGCCGCTGTTCTACGATGTGACGGTCGGCTGACGCCCCACGGACGCCGGTGCCCTTCGGCCGTCGCTGCGCTCGTCGCCCAGGAACCACGGAGAGTGCTGTGAAGGCTGCGCTGTTGAGGATCGCCGGACTCGCCGCATCCGCCCTCGCCGTCCTGTGGGGAGCCGCGACGCTGGCGTTCCTCGCCTTCCGGGTGATCCCCGGGGACCCGGTGTCGGTGATGCTCGGACCCCAGGCGCAGATCAGCGAGCAGGCGAAGGACGCGATCCGCGCCGAGCTCGGACTGGATCGCCCCGCGTGGGAGCAGTACGTGGCGTACATCGGTCAGCTCGCGCGGGGCGATCTCGGCGAGTCCTACCAGCTGCGGATGCCGGTCGGGGAGGTCATCGGCCGCCAGCTCGGTGCGACCCTCCAGCTGTCGGCGATCGCGCTGCTGCTCGCCGTGATCCTCGCCCTCGCCGTGACGATCCTCGTGCGCGGGAGGGTCGGACGTGCAGTTGCGGCCGGGGTGGAGCTCGTGCTGCTCTCGTCTCCCGTCTTCTGGATCGGCCTGGTGCTGCTCAGCGTCTTCGCGTTCGGTCTCGGCTGGTTCCCGGTGTCCGGCGCGCGCAACCCGGCCACGATCGTGCTGCCCGCCCTCACCCTCGCCCTGCCCGTGGCCGCGCTGCTGAGCCAGGTTCTCCGCGACGGTCTGGAACAGGCGGAGCGGATGCCGTTCGCCGAGACGGTGCGCGCGCGTGGCGCCGGCCCCGTCTGGTTCACGCTGCGTCACGGACTGCGTCACGGTGCCGCCGGAGCGATGACTCTCGCCGCCTACCTCACCGGGTCCGTCCTCGGCGGTGCGGTCCTCGTGGAGACGGTGTTCGCGAGGGCGGGCCTCGGCAGGGTCACTCTGGCCGCGATCACGAATCGCGATCTCCCCGTGATCACGGGGATCATCCTGTTCAGCGCGGTCGTGTTCGTGGTGGTGAACATCGCCGTGGACCTGCTGCATCCGCTGGTCGATCCGCGCGTGCGCGTCTCGAGGGCGGCGCGATGAGGCGTGTGATGTTCTGGACCGCCATCGCGATCCTCGCGCTCGTCGCCGTCGCTGCGCTGCTTCCCGACCTGCTGGCGACGCAGAACCCGCTGCAGACGGACGTGCGCTCGGCGCTCCTCCCGCCCAGCGCCGAGCATCTCTTCGGCACGGATCAGAGCGGACGCGATGTCTTCTCGCGGGTGGTCCACGGCACCGGTCGATCGGTCGGGATCGGACTGTTGGCGACGGGCATCGCCCTGGTCGTCGGATTCGTCATCGGTGCGATCTCCGGCACCGTGCACCGATCCATCGACATCGTGCTGATGCGGGTCACCGATGTGCTCATGGCGTTCCCGGAGTTCCTCGTCGCCCTGCTCGTGGTGGCCGTGCTCGGGCCCGGACCGGCGAACATCGCGATCGCGGTGACACTGGCAGCCGTCCCCGTGTACGTGCGACTCGCCAGGGTGCAGACCAGGACGCTGAGGATCGCCGAGCACGTCGAGGCCGCGCGGATCCTCGGCGTCCGGCCGTTGCCCGCATTCCTCCGCCACGTGATGCCAGGCGTGCTCGGTTCGCTGAGCGTCCTGGCGACCATCGGCATCGGCTCGAGCATCCTCGCGGCGGCGGGACTCAGCTTCCTCGGGCTGGGGCCTGCCGAGCCGACACCGGAATGGGGTCTGATGCTGGCCGGAGGGCGCAACGTGATCGGTCAGGCGTGGTGGATCTCGCTGTTCCCCGGACTCGCGATCACGGTGACGGTGGTCGCCGCGACCGTCGTCGGCCGCATCCTGCGGGCGGGGAGGGCATCATGACCGCGGCGCTCGATGTGAGGGATCTGCGCATCGCGATCGCTGGTCGTCCGCTCGTCCAGGGGGTGTCCCTCGAGGTGCACCCGGGGGAGTGCGTGGCGATCGTGGGTGAGTCGGGAGCGGGTAAATCGCTGACGGCTCGCGCGCTGCTGGGACTGCTCCCCACCGGGGCCAGGGTCGACTCGGAGAGGCTGCGGGTGGATGGCACGGATGTGCGAACCCTCGGCGAACGCGGGTGGCGTCGACTGCGCGGAGCCCGCATCGCGCTCGTCTCACAGGACGCCCTTGTGTCACTCGACCCCCTGCAGCGCATCGGCACCGAGATCGCCGAGCCGTTGCGGCTGCACGGCCTCGACGCCTCGCCGCAGCGCGTGCTCTCACTGCTCGCCCGGGTGTCGATGCCGGATGCTCCGCGGCGAGCGCGACAGCATCCGCACGAGCTCTCCGGCGGTCTGCGCCAGCGCGCACTGATCGCCTCGGCGCTCGCCGCGGAGCCGGGCATCCTCGTCGCCGATGAGCCGACGACCGCGCTCGATGCGACTGTGCAGGCGCGCATCCTCGGGCTGCTGCGGGAGATCGCGAAAGCCGGTACCGCCGTGCTCTTCATCAGCCATGACTTCGCTGCCGTTCGGCGGCTGGCGGATCGCGTGCTCGTGATGCGCGACGGAGAGATCGTCGAGCAGGGTCCGGTGTCGGAGGTGCTGGAGAACCCCGCTCACGAGTACACGCGCACCCTCATCGACGCGACTCGACACGAGCCTCGTGAGTCGTCCTCCGGCGGGGAAGCCGTCGTGGTCGAGGCCGTCGGCGTGTCGAAGAGCTTCGGAGGCGTGCCGGCGGTGGCCGATGCCTCGTTCTCTGTGCGGGAGGGGCGCACTCTCGGGATCGTGGGGGAATCGGGCTCTGGCAAGACGACGCTCGCACGGATGATCGTGGGCGTCGAGCATGCGGACAGCGGCGAACTCCGATGGGCGCGACGCCATCGGGTGCAGCTGGTGCACCAGAACCCCCTTGGGGCGTTCGATCCGCGCTGGACGATCGCTCGATCCCTGCGGGAAGCGCTCGGGGCAGGGGGAGCGCCACGGTCGGACCACGGGGAGCGGATCGCCGCGCTTCTCGCCGAGGTCGATCTCGATCCGTCGCTCGCGGAGCGGAGGGCGAGTGCGCTCTCCGGCGGGCAGCGCCAGCGCGCGGCCATCGCCCGTGCGCTCGCCGCGGATCCCGAGGTGCTGGTGCTCGACGAGCCCGTCTCCGCCCTCGATCCGTCGGCGCGGGAGCGCGTGCTGCAGCTGCTCGCCCGGTTGCAGCGGGATCGAGCGTTGACCATGCTCTTCGTCTCGCACGATCTCGATGTCGTCGGTGCGATCGCCGATGAGGTCATCGTGATGCAGGACGGCCGCATCGTGGAAGAGGGTGCCGTGCGCGACGTGTTCGCGGCACCACGGCATCCGTTCACCCGGGAACTTCTCGCTGCGAGCGGTCAGTCCTTGACCTGAATGCCGAGCCCTGCGGCGAACAGCGGGGCGAGCTGCTGCACCTGGAAGTAGCTCAGGGTGGTGCCGCGCAGGCTGTTGGCGTCGAGGTAGCCGTTCGCGTCGAGTCCGCGGAGGTCCACGTCCGTGGCGCGGAGACCGCGGGGGTCGACCTCCTCGCTCGAGGTGCCGCTGAAACGCACGCGGGTCAGTTCGGCCTGCGGCATGTCGAGGGCGCGGATGGTGCAGTCGACGATCTCGATGTCGGTGCCCTTCGCTCCGCCGAGGGTGAGGTAGTCGATGCGGAGGCCGCGGATCTCGAGTTCGCCGATGCGGGTGTCGCTGAGGTCGAGGCTGCCGATGCGTCCGCCGGCGAGGCGGAGGCGGCGGACGCTCGCACCGCGCAGGCGCAGCGAGGCGATGCGGGCGTCGGTGATCTCGACGTCGAGGATCGTCGCGCCGGTGAGGTCGACGGCGTCGGCGTCGGCGTCGACCGTGCACTGCTCCAGGGTCGCGTAGGAGAGGTCGGTCGTGCCCTCGAGCTCGAGACGTGCGGCGATCAGGTCGGCGCCGCGCGCGGGCCGGGCCGCCGTCAGATGCGGAGGGAGGTCAGGAGGGGAGACGCGAGGCGCGGCGGGGGACTCGGCGGTGCGGGGCATGGTTCGAGCGTACGGGCTCGGTCGTGCCGTGCGTGCGGCTCTGCGCAGGTCCTGCCGTGCGAGAACCACACCCGCGGTTAGGCTCGCCGGAGACAGGTCTGCGCGAAGGGGGAACGCATGACGCAGCCGGGGTGGTACGAGACCGGGACGCCAGGGCGCGAGCGCTGGTGGGACGGGACGGCCTGGAGCCAGCACGAGCGCGAGGTCGCTGCGACGGCACCGCCGATGGGGTGGTACATCCAGCCGGGCACGGACCAGGAGCGCTGGTGGACAGGCAGCTTCTGGAGTGGCTACGTCATCCGGCGAGGAGTCCCCGTTGCGGAGCCATTCGCGGTCGAACCCCCTGGATTGGGATGGTTCGTCGGAGGGATGCTCGCGCTCATCGCTGCGGTCATGCTCCCGCTCAGCCTGTTCGGCTACGGCTTCGCCGGTCTGTCGGGCGGATTCGTCGTGCTGGGCGTCATGTTCATGCGGGGTGCGGCGAAAGCGTCTCGTCGCAAGAAGTCCCCGCCACCACGGACGGCGGCGCTCGACAACTCCGTCGTGCGCCCGCTGCCGGGGCAGCAGGACGGACCCGACGCCGGGTGGTACCGCCTGACGGCGAATGCGTCGCGGTGGTGGACCGGCACCACCTGGGCGCACTACGTGTCGGAGCGCGGCATCGTGCGCCCCTCGCACTTCGGCCCCCGAATGATCCGGAACACGCAGGTGCTGGCGATGATCGTCGGCGGCATCGGAGCACTGCTGCTCGTGATCGGCATCGTGATGGCCATGCAGGCGTCGCTGTCCGCCTCCGCAGCGCCGGGCCTGATCGGCGTGAGCGTCGTCCTCCTGTTCACCGGCGCGCTGATGCTGCTGACCCTCCTCGCCTCACGCCGACTGTCGTTGCTGCCCACGCACCCGCCCGCGCCCGAGACGCGCGTACACTAGACGCACGAGCATCGATCCGGCCATCACCGGGGAGCTCTCGGAAGAACAGCCTCGACCGCACGGGAAGGGCCCAGTAGAACCGAGCGGGGCAGGCCCGTCACAGCCGCAGCGAGAGTGACTGCTGGGCCCTTCGACATGCTCAGGGACCCAGCAGTAAGCGAGGTGGTACCGCGGTCCGGCCGGAACGAGAATCCGGAGGATCGTCCTCGTAGCAGCATCCGCCACGACTCCTGCGAGACGACATGACCTACCCGCGCACTTCGACCACCTCAGGTGCCTCGGCCTTCGGGCCCGCCGCCGACGTCGCCCCGAGCCCCCGCTTCCCCGACATCGAGCGCGAGGTGCTCGAGTTCTGGAAGACCGACGACACCTTCCGCGCCTCGATCGAGCAGCGCGAGGGCAACGACGAATGGGTCTTCTACGACGGGCCGCCCTTCGCCAACGGTCTGCCGCACTACGGTCACCTGCTCACCGGATATGCGAAGGACGTGTTCCCGCGCTTCCAGACCATGCTCGGCAAGAAGGTCGACCGTGTGTTCGGCTGGGACACCCATGGCCTCCCGGCAGAGCTCGAGGCCATGAAGCAACTCGGCATCACCGAGAAGAGCGAGATCGAGGCCATGGGCATCGACGTCTTCAACGCGAAGGCGAAGGCCTCGGTGCTCACCTACACCCGGGAATGGCAGGACTACGTCACCCGCCAGGCGCGCTGGGTCGACTTCGAGCGCGGTTACAAGACGCTCGACCTCGGCTACATGGAGAGCGTGCTCTGGGCGTTCAAGACCCTGTACGACAAGGGCCTCGCCTACGAGGGCTACCGCGTGCTCCCGTACTGCTGGCGCGACGAGACCCCGCTGTCGGCGCATGAGCTGCGCATGGACGACGATGTCTACCAGAACCGGCAGGACCCCTCGGTCACGGTGACCTTCCCGCTCACCGGCGCCAAGGCCGAGTCGCTCGGTCTCACCGGCGTGCGCGCCCTCGCCTGGACCACCACCCCCTGGACCCTGCCGACCAACCTCGCGCTCGCCGTGGGGCCCGAGATCGAGTACGTCGTCCTGCCCGCAGGACCGAACGGTGCGGCCGACGTGCACGCGACGGCCGGCACCACGGATGCCGTCGTCGAGGCATCCGCCCACCGCTATCTGCTCGCCCGAGAACTGCTCGCCGGCTACGCGAAGGATCTCGGCTACGAGAACCCCGACGACGCGCTCGCCGCGGTCGAGCAGACTGTGCGCGGCGCCGAACTGCAGGATGTCACCTACGACCGCCTGTTCGACTACTACGCGGATGCCGAGACCTACGGCACCGAGAACGCATGGCGCATCCTCGTCGACGACTACGTGACGATCAGCGACGGCACGGGCATCGTGCACCAGGCTCCCGCCTACGGTGAGGACGACCTGCGCGTGTCCGGAGCGGCCGGCATCCCGACCATCCTCTCGCTCGACGACGGCGGCCGGTTCCTCCCCAACGTCACCGACGTCGCCGGCACACTGTGGATGGACGCGAACACCCCGCTCATCCGTCTGCTCCGCGGCCAGGGACGACTGCTGCGCGAGCAGAGCTACGTGCACTCCTACCCGCATTGCTGGCGCTGCCGGAACCCCCTGATCTACAAGGCCGTCTCCAGCTGGTTCATCCGGGTGACGGACATCAAGGACGACCTGCTGGCGAACAACGAGCAGATCACCTGGGTGCCGGAGAACGTCAAGCACGGCCAGTTCGGCAAGTGGCTCGAGGGTGCGCGCGACTGGTCGATCAGCCGCAATCGGTACTGGGGCTCGCCCATCCCGATCTGGAAGAGCGACGACCCCGAGTACCCGCGCGTCGACGCCTACGGCTCGCTGGAGGAGCTGGAGCGCGACTTCGGCACGCTCCCGCGCAACCCCGAGGGCGAGGTCGATCTGCACCGCCCGTACATCGACGACCTCACGCGGCCGAACCCCGACGACCCCACGGGCAAGAGCACGATGCGCCGCATCGAGGACGTCTTCGACGTGTGGTTCGACTCGGGCTCGATGCCCTACGCGCAGGTGCACTACCCGTTCGAGAACCAGGAGTGGTTCGACACTCACGCACCGGCGGACTTCATCGTCGAGTACATCGGGCAGACCCGCGGCTGGTTCTACGTCATGCACGTGCTGTCGACGGCGCTGTTCGACCGCCCGGCCTTCACCGGCGTGAGCTGCCACGGCATCGTGCTGGGCAGCGACGGCTACAAGATGTCGAAGTCGCTGCGCAACTACCCCGACGTCAGCGAGGTTCTCGACCGCGACGGCTCCGACGCGATGCGCTGGTTCCTCATGTCGAGCTCGGTGCTGCGCGGCGGCAACCTCGCGGTCACGGAAGAAGGCATCCGCGCCGGTGTGCGCGAGTTCCTGCTGCCGCTGTGGAACTCGTGGTACTTCTTCGCGACCTACGCGAACGCCGCCGACGGCTACGAGGCGACCTGGCGCACCGACTCGACCGATGTGCTCGACCGCTACATCCTCGCTCGACTCGGCGACCTCGTCCGCGATGTGAAGGCCGATCTCGAAGGACTCGACTCGACGACGGCCTCCGCGCGTCTGCGCGACTTCGCCGAGGTCCTCACGAACTGGTACATACGCCGCTCGCGCGACCGCTTCTGGGAGGGGTCGAGCACGGAGGCGTTCGACACGCTCTACACCGTGCTCGAGACGCTGACCCGGGTCGCCGCTCCCCTCGTGCCGCTCGTCAGCGAACGGATCTGGCAGGGGCTCACTGGGGGACGCAGCGTGCACCTGCAGGACTGGCCGGATGCGGCGGCGTTCCCGGCGGCCGACGACATCCGCGACGCGATGGATGCGGTCCGCGAGCTCTCCAGCGTCGGCAACGCGCTGCGCAAGAAGGAGAAGCTGCGCGTCCGCCTTCCGCTCGCCCGACTCACAGTGGTCTCGCCGGCGGCGGCGACACTCGGACAGTTCGAGGACATCCTTCGCGAGGAGCTCAACGTCAAGGCCGTCGAGCTCGTCGCGCAGACCGAGCAGACGGCGGCGGACTACGGCATCAGCCACCGTCTGAGCGTCAACGCCCGCGCGGCCGGGCCGCGCCTCGGCAAGAACGTGCAGGCCGTCATCAAGGCCGCGAAGGCCGGGGATTGGTCCGAGGCCGACGGCGTCGTGACGGCGGGAGGCATCGCGCTCGAGCCCTCCGAGTACGAGCTCGCGCTCGAGACGACCGGCCGGCCCGAGGGCGAGGCCCTGGCGATCGTGCCCGGCGGCGGTTTCGTCCTGCTCGACACGCAGACCACGCCCGAGCTCGAGGCCGAGGGGCTCGCGCGCGACGTGATCCGAGCCGTGCAGGAGACGCGCAAGAACGCCGGGTTCGACGTCAGCGACCGCATCCAGCTGGTGCTGACGTTCGCCGAAGAGACGGATGCCGCGGCCGTGGCCTCGGCGTTCGACACGGCGGGGGTCGCGGATGAGACGCTCGCCCTGCGCTTCGCCGTGCGTTCGGCGACCACCGTGCACGTCGAGTCGGGCGACACGTCCGCCGCGCCCGAGTTCGAGGCGGACGTCGCCGCGAGCACCTACGCCAACGCGGGCTCGTTCACGGTCTCCGTGGCCCGGATCGGAGCACACGCATGAGCGATCAGCAGCGAGCGGATGCCGTCTACGAGGCTCTTCTGAGCCGGGCGGGCGAGCGATGGGTGCAGCCGCGGAAGGAGCGCGTCGCCCGGATCCTCGAGTACCTCGACGACCCGCAGAAGACGTACCGTGTGGTGCACATCACGGGGACCAACGGCAAGACGTCGACGGCCCGCATCATCGAGAGCCTGCTCCGTGCGCACGATCTGCGGACCGGCCTGTTCACGAGCCCGCACCTGGAGCGGTTCACCGAGCGCATCATGATCGACGGCGAGCCGATCGCCGACGACGCCGTCGCCGACGCCTGGGATGAGATCGAGCCCTTCGTCGGGATCGTCGACGCCGAGCTCGAGGCGGCGGGGGAGGAGCCGCTCACCTTCTTCGAGCTGCTCACGGTGCTGGCGTTCGTCGCCGTCGCCGACGCGCCCGTCGACGTTCTCGTGCTCGAGGTCGGAATGGGCGGCGAGTGGGACTCGACGAACACCGCGGACGGCGACGTCGCGGTGTTCGCACCGATCGACATCGACCACGCCGACCGGCTCGGCGACACGATCGCGAAGATCGCGACCGTCAAGGCCGGGATCATCAAGGAGGGCGCCGCCGTCGTCTCGGCTCAGCAGCCGGAGGACGCGGCCGCCGTGCTGCGTGCGGTCGCCGCCGAGAGGAACGCGACCATCGCGTTCGAGGGAGAGGACTTCGGGCTCTCCGAGCAGAAGCTCGCGGTCGGCGGTCAGCTGATCACGATCCGCGGCCTCGCCGGAGAGTACGCCGAGGAGTACCTGCCGCTGTACGGTGCCCACCAGGGACACAACGCGGCCCTGGCCGTTGCCGCGGTGGAGTCGCTGATCGGCGGCGCCACCCGGCCGATCGCCGGCGGCATCGTGACGGACGGCCTGCAGGCCGTCACCTCGCCGGGGCGTCTGCAGCTGCTCGGCATCGCTCCGACCGTCGTCGTCGACGCTGCGCACAATCCCCACGGCGCCGAGGCTCTCGCCCAGGCGCTGGACGACAGCTTCGATTTCGATGAGTGGGGTGTGGTCCTCGGCGTGCTCGCAGACAAGGACGCCGCCGGCATCGTCGCGAAGCTGGCTCCCGTGGCCGCGCACGTGTTCGCGACCGCACCGGACTCGGACCGCGCGAGCGACGCCGACACGATCGCCGACCTCGTCGAGCAGGCCGGACAGCGTGCGACCGTGCACCCGTCGCTGGCGGATGCCGCGGATGCCGCGCGCGAATGGGCCGCGTCCTCCGACCGTCGAGCCGTCGTCATCGCCGGGTCCGTCGTGCTCGCCGGCGAGGCGATCGCACTGGCCGAGGACGAGGACTGGAAGTCCGGGTGGCGCGCATGAGCACGGCATCCGCCTCGGCCCGTGCCCCGCGCCCACCGCGAACGCTGGTGCAGAAGCTCGCGCCGATCGTTCTCGGATTCGAGGCGATCGTCGTGTTCCTGGCGGGTCTCACGATCTTCGGCCTGAAGGCGACCGCGGCGGTCGGCGTCGAGCCCTGGTGGGGGATCGTGGGCGGTGCGGTCATCGGCCTCGCCTGCATCGTCGTCGCGGGCATGATCACGAAGCCCTGGGCGATCAGCGCAGGCTGGGTGATCCAGGCGATCATCGCGCTGTCGGCCCTGCTCGTGCCGGCGATCCTGCTCGTCGTCGTGATTTTCGGCGGCATGTGGGCGTATGCGACGATCATGGGGGCCCGCATCGACGCACGACGTCCCGACGGGCCCACGACCGAGACTCAGACCCTGCAGAACTCAGACACAGAGAGTGAATGACATGGCCACCGAAGAAACCCTCGTCCTCGTCAAGCCCGATGGCGTCGCACGCGGCCTCACCGGCGCGATCCTCGCCCGCATCGAGGCGAAGGGCTATGCGCTCGTCGACATCCGGCTCGTCGAGCCCGACCGCGACCTGCTCGCCGCCCACTACGCCGAGCACGAGGGCAAGCCCTTCTACGAGCCGCTGATCGAGTTCATGCTCTCCGGACCGTCCGTGGCGATCCGCCTCGCGGGCAACCGCGTCATCGAGGGCTTCCGCTCGCTCGCCGGCACGACCGATCCGACCACCGCCGCCCCCGGCACGATCCGCGGCGACTTCGGCCGCGACTGGGGCCTCAAGGTTCAGCAGAACCTCGTGCACGGCTCCGACAGCCCCGAGTCGGCGGCTCGCGAACTCGGCATCTGGTTCGACTGACGCCTCGTGAATGAGAGAAGCCCTCCGCCATCGGCGGAGGGCTTCTTCGCGACCGGGGTCAGAAGATGAGGTTGATCATCTCGCTGATGAAGTCGATGCCCTTGAGCTGAGCCATCGTGACGATGACCGCGTAGGCGAGGATCGTCGCGAGGGGGACCCACTTCATGAGCGAGGCGGCACGCTCCTTGGCCTTCCCGTTCGAGGTGAATGTCCCATTCCTGGTCAGGTGCAGCAGGGTCGAGAAGAACGTCGGAATCGTCACGGCCCATGTCACCATGCACCAGGGGCAGAGGACGACGAGGTCGTAGATGCTCTGCCCGATCAGCCAGCACACGAAGCCGAAGGCGAAGGTGATGCCGGCGCCGAACAGCAGCCAGAACCACCGGGGGAAGCGAGCGCCGGCGAGGATCGCGACGCCGACGACGAGAGGGGCCATCCACCCGGTGAGCCCCAGGATCGGGTTCGGGAACCCGAACACCTCGCCCTGCCAGGAGTTCAGGTTCTTGCCGCACTGGATGAACGCGCTGAGGTCGCAGCTGAGCGCGGCGTCCGGTGTCTGGAGCAGCACGAACTTCTCCACCGTGAGCTGGAAGGCGGCGAACCAGCCGACGACGCTCGCGATGATCAACCAGATTCCGTAGCCCCGGTGTCGGGCGCGCTGCTCGCTCATATTTGGATTATCCCAGCGGTTGCTATGCGCGTGGCGAGAGCGCGACCGTGTCAAAAGAAGACGTACCGCATGCTCGGGTCGGGCCGGATGCCGCGAATCCCGGCCGATGGTGCGATAATGACCTGTGATGCACCGCTCGGCACCTGTCGTGGCACGCATCGACGCAGACTTCGGGGTCCTATGCCCCTCGTGACCAGAGCCATGAGCCGGTCGCACACCGAGTGAGTTCGCGGCACCCGCGGGTACCGCATGAGATTTTGCGAGGCCGAGGCCTCGCGCGAGGAGTACGCCAGAGATGGCCGATGAGACCAATGACTACGACGCCCCTACTCTCGACTTCCCTGCGGATGCTGACGCACCCGTAGACCCGGTCGCCGACGCGCCGACCGAGCAGCCGGCAGTCGACGAGGGCGGCGCTCCCGCGGAGGACGCGCCCACCACCGACGAGGCACCGGCCGCCGTTGAGGAGGCGCCTGTCGAAGAGGTGCCTGCCGACGAGGCGCCTGTCGAAGAGGGGTCTGTCGAAGAGGCGCCCGCCGAGGACGCACCCGTCGACACTGCGGCCGCTGAGCAGGTGCCCGCCGAGGACGCGCCCGCCGAGGACGCAGCCGTCCAAGAAGCCGCCGCGGACGAAGCATCCGTCTCCGAGGAGACGGCCGGCGAGCCCGCTGCCGTGGAGGTCCCCGCCGCTCCGGAGCCCGAGGCTCCCGCCGCTCTCACGGCCGTCTCGCTGGGCCTGATCCCCGAGGTCTTCGTCTCGCAGGTCTCCACGCAGCTGCACTTCTACGCTCCGGAGATCACGCCTTTGCCCGCGCGGGCAGGTCGCTCGTTCGAGCGCGCCACTGAGCGCGACCGCGATCTGGACGAGGGTTCCGTCCGCGGACGCCGTCGCCGTCGCGGAGGCCCTGAGGGCGACGAGGAGCGCTCAGAGCCGCGCCAGCCGCGCCAGCGCGTCGTCGAGTACATCACCGAGCCGAAGGCCATCAAGGGGTCCACGCGCCTCGAAGCCAAGAAGCAGCGTCGTCGTGACGGGCGTGATGCAGGTCGTCGTCGCCCGGTGGTGACCGAGGCCGAGTTCCTCGCGCGCCGCGAGTCGGTCGACCGCAAGATGGTCGTCCGCTCCAAGAACGGTCGCACTCAGATCGGCGTTCTCGAGGACGGCGTGCTCGTCGAGCACTACGTCGCGCGCAACCAGGACGCGTCGCTCATCGGCAACGTCTACCTCGGCCGCGTGCAGAACGTGCTGCCGAGCATGGAGGCGGCCTTCGTCGACATCGGGCGCGGACGCAACGCCGTGCTCTACTCGGGCGAGGTCGATTGGGACGGTGTCGAGACCGGCAACCAGCCGCGTCGGATCGAGCTGGCGCTCAAGCCCGGCGACCGCGTGCTCGTCCAGGTCACGAAGGACCCGGTCGGACACAAGGGCGCGCGACTGACGAGCCAGATCTCGCTTCCCGGCCGTTACCTCGTGTACGTGCCCGGCGGCTCCATGAACGGCATCAGCCGAAAGCTGCCCGACAACGAGCGCGCTCGTCTCAAGCGCATCCTCAAGGAGGTGCTGCCCGAGTCGTCCGGCGTGATCGTCCGCACCGCGGCCGAGGGTGCCACCGAGGATCAGCTCACGCGCGACGTGCAGCGTCTGACGGCGCAGTGGGAGCACATCAAGAAGCAGGTCGAGAGCCAGCAGGCGCCCGCGCTGCTGCACGCCGAGCCCGACCTGCTCGTGAAGATCGTCCGCGACGTCTTCAACGAGGACTTCACGAAGATGCTCATCCAGGGCGAGGAATCGCAGCGGACGATCCGCGCCTACCTCGAAGGCGTCGCCCCCGATCTGCTCGAGCGCGTCGAGTCCTATGAGGATGAGGTCGATCCCTTCGATGCGTTCCGCATCACCGAGCAGATCGAGAAGGCACTCGACCGCAAGGTCTGGCTGCCGTCCGGCGGCTCGCTGGTCATCGACCGCACCGAGGCGATGACGGTCGTCGATGTCAACACCGGCAAGTTCGTCGGCTCGGGCGGAAACCTCGAGGAGACCGTCACCAAGAACAACCTGGAGGCGGCGGAGGAGATCGTCCGTCAGCTGCGCCTGCGCGACATCGGCGGAATCATCGTCGTGGACTTCATCGACATGGTGCTCGAGTCGAACCGCGATCTCGTGCTGCGCCGACTCATCGAGTGCCTGAGCCGCGATCGGACGAAGCACCAGGTCGCGGAGGTCACGTCTCTCGGCCTCGTGCAGATGACCCGCAAGAAGCTGGGCCTCGGCCTGCTCGAGACCTTCAGCGAGGCCTGCGAGGTCTGCGCGGGGCGCGGTGTGATCGTGCACCACGACCCGGTCGTCAAGCACCGTGTGTCGTCGAATGGCAACGGCCAGCAGAACGGCGGACGGCGTCAGCGCGGCGGCAACACCCCGCCGCAGGCGCCGCAGCCGGTCGCGAACGTCACGCACAGCATTCCCGAGGGCGCGAAGTCGGCGCTTGCGCAGATCGCCGCCTCGACGCGTGCCCCGCACGCGGAAGAGGCTCCCGAGACGCTGATCCCCGCGGTGGAGCCCGTCGCCGCTTCTGAACGGCCCAAGAAGCCGCGCAAGAAGCGCACCTCCGAGCGCAAGGGCCCGAAGACACCGGCCGAGCAGCTGCTCGACTCGGTTCTGGACGCACTGCCCGAGCCGAAGGCCCCGGGGCAGGGCCGAGGTCGTCGTCGGGTCACGACAGCGGCACTGACCGGCACCCCGGTCTCGGTGAATGGCGAGTCGTCAGCGCCGGTCACGAGCGGGGACGCGGAGTCCTGAGGCGATCAGCCGTCGGACGAGCTCCTTGCCGCCGACGTGTTGAGCTCCCCCGGCGATGAGCCGGGGGAGGCTCTCCTCAGGGACGTCGTAGTGATCGAGGTCGAACGCGCGCGGCGGCAGGTCGTGCACCCGCGCGAAGGCGTGTAGCTCCGACAGGCTCTCGTCGCTGACCAGGTGCGCCCACAGTCTTCCGTGGGCGGGCCAGAGCGGGTCGTCGACGAGAACGGTCATGGCGTCAGCCTACGACCGGACACGCCCCTCGCCTCACTTTGCGACAGTGCCCGGCATCCGGTAAAGTAGTCCCTTGGTGCGTATGCCGCCCCTTCCTCGACGGTCGGAGCGGAGAGTCTTGCATTCGCACCCGTCGCCCCGCGATGCATGCAAGCAACAGTCTTCCCGTGAGATTCTCGGAGCAGAATTGCTCCCCAACGAAACAGGTATGAAGTGGTTTACGCAGTAGTGCGCGCCGGTGGGCGGCAGGAGAAGGTCGAGGTCGGCACGATCGTTCAGCTCGACCGTGTTCAGGCTGCTCAGGGCGAGAACATCGAGCTGCCCGCCGTGCTGCTCGTCGACGGCGCTGCGGTGACCACCGACGCCGACGCTCTCGCGAAGGTCAAGGTCACGGCTGAGGTTCTCGGCAACCTCCGCGGCCCGAAGATCATCATCCAGAAGTACAAGAACAAGACCGGCTACAAGAAGCGTCAGGGCCACCGCCAGGAGCTCACGCGCGTCAAGATCACCGGCATCAAGTAAGACCGAGGAGACCAGGACATGGCACACAAAAAGGGCGCAAGCTCCACCCGTAACGGTCGTGACTCCAACGCGCAGCGACTTGGCGTCAAGCGCTTCGGCGGCCAGCAGGTCCTCGCCGGCGAGATCATCGTCCGCCAGCGCGGCACGCACTTCCACCCCGGCGTGAACGTCGGCCGTGGTGGCGACGACACGCTGTTCGCTCTGGCCGCCGGTGCGGTCGAGTTCGGCGCGAAGGGCGGCCGCAAGGTCGTCAACATCGTCGCCGCTGCCGAGTGATCTCAGCGCGACAGTAGACATCCGATTCGGGGCGGGCTTCGGCCCGTCCCGAATTGTCGTATCAGGCCGAATCGCATCATGCGGCCGAAATCTTTTCTGAGGAGAGAGACATGGTCAGCTTCGTCGACACCGTGACCCTGCACCTGCGCGCGGGCAAGGGTGGGAACGGCTGTGTCTCCGTGCACCGCGAGAAGTTCAAGCCGCTCGGCGGCCCTGACGGCGGCAACGGGGGAGACGGCGGCGACATCGTGCTCGTCGCCGACACCCAGACCGGAACGCTGCTCTCGTACCATCATTCTCCGCACCGCAACTCGGGCAACGGCGGCCCCGGAATGGGCGATCACCGCTCGGGCTTCCTCGGCGAGACCGTCGAACTCCCCGTGCCCGTCGGCACCGTGGTGAAGAACGCCGCCGGCGAGGTGCTGATCGACATGATCGTGCCAGGGGAGCGCTACGTCGTGGCCCAGGGCGGTCAGGGCGGGCTGGGCAACGCCGCCCTCGCGACGCCGAAGCGCAAGGCGCCGGGCTTCGCCCTTCTCGGTACTCCCGGTTACGAGGGCGATGTCACGCTCGAGCTGAAGACCGTCGCCGACGTCGCTCTCGTCGGTTACCCGTCCGCCGGCAAGTCCAGTCTGATCGGTGCGATCTCCGCGGCCCGCCCGAAGATCGCCGACTATCCGTTCACCACGCTGCACCCGAACCTGGGCGTCGTGCAGCAGGGCGACTTCCGCTACACCGTGGCCGACGTGCCCGGACTGATCGAAGGCGCCAGCGAGGGGCGCGGGCTCGGACTCGAGTTCCTCCGTCACGTCGAGCGCTGCTCCGCACTGCTGCACGTTCTCGACTGCGCGACGCTCGAGCCGGGTCGCGACCCGATCTCCGACCTCGACGTGATCCTTGCGGAGCTCGCCGCCTATGAGGTTCCCGAGGGGCAGACGCCCCTTCTGGAGCGCCCGCAGCTCATCGCCCTGAACAAGATCGATGTTCCGGATGCTCGTGAACTCGCGGACTTCGTGCGTGCCGAGCTCGAGGAGCGCGGTTTCCGTGTGTTCGAGATCTCGACCATCTCGCACGAGGGCCTGCGTCCGCTGACCTTCGCGCTGGGCGAGATCGTCGACCAGCATCGCGCCGAGCTGGCCGCGGCGGAACCCGTCCGTGAGCGCGTGGTGATCCGCCCCAAGGGATCGAAGAAGGACTTCTCCATCCGCGTCGAGGGTGGAACGTACGGCAACGTCTACCGCATCCTGGGCGAGAAGCCGGTGCGCTGGGTGCAGCAGACCGACTTCCAGAACGAAGAGGCTGTGGGATTCCTCGCCGACCGTCTCGAGAAGCTCGGCGTCGAGGACGAGCTGTTCCGTCTCGGGGCCGTACAGGGTTCCACCGTCGTCATCGGCGAGGGCGACAGCATCGTGTTCGATTGGGAGCCGACCATGAGCTCGGCGGCCGAGCTGATGACAGCCCCTCGCGGTACCGATCCGCGTCTTGCCCCGAACGCGCGTCGCACCACGACCGAACGGCGTGAGCAGTACTACGAGCGCATGGACGCTCGAACCGCTCTCCGCGCGCAGGACGAGGCCGAGCGTCTCGCCACCTACCGCGAGGACGGGGAGTGACCGCGCAGACCCGGGCGGATCTTGCGACGGCGTCGCGCATCGTCGTCAAGGTCGGGTCGTCGTCGATCAGCGGCGAATCCTCGTGGCGCATCCCGATGCTCGTGCACGCTCTCGCCGCCGCTCACGCGCGGGGCACCGAGGTGATCCTCGTCTCCTCGGGGGCGATCGCGACCGGCATCCCGTTCCTCAATCTCGATGCGCGTCCCACCGACCTCGCGACCCAGCAGGCTGCCGCAGCTGTCGGCCAGAACATCCTCGTGTTCCGCTACCAGGAGGCGCTCCGTCCGTTCGGCATCGTCGCCGGCCAGGTTCTCCTGACGACGGGGGACCTCGAGAACTCGACGTCGCGCAGCAACGCGCGTCGCGCGATGGAGCGATTGCTCGGCCTGCGCGTGCTGCCGATCGTCAACGAGAACGACACCGTCGCCACTCAGGAGATCCGCTTCGGCGACAACGATCGGCTCGGCGCGCTCGTCGCGCAGCTCGTGCAGGCCGACGCGTTGGTGCTGTTGAGCGACATCGAATCGCTCTACACGAGACCGCCATCCGACCCCTCAGCCGAGCCGATCGACGTGATCGCTCCGGATGCCGATCTCTCCGGCCTCGAGTTCGGTTCCACGGTCGTCAACAGTGTCGGGACCGGGGGTGCGGCGACCAAGGTGTCGGCCGCGAGGCTCGCCGCGGCATCCGGTATCGGCGTGCTCGTGACGAGCGCCGATCTCGTCGACAAGGCGCTGACCGGCGGTGAAATAGGGACCTGGTTCGAACCCGCCGTCTCTTAGACTGGCGGGATGACCGACCAGACCCCGCAGGTGCGCTTGGAGCGCGCCAAGGAGGCGTCCCGCGCCACCGCCGCGCTCACCAGCGATGACAAGGCCCATGTCCTCGAGGCGATCGCCGTGGCACTCGAGCAGAACGCTGCACGAATCATCGAGGCCAACGGGCTCGACATCGTCCGCGGCCGTGAGAACGCCATCGGCGAGTCGCTCATCGACCGTCTCCGTCTCGACGAGAAGCGGGTCGCGGCTCTCGCCTCCGCCGTCCGCGAGGTCGCGGCTCTCCCGGATCCCGTGGGGCGGGTCACCGGCGGGCATCGGATGCCGAACGGCGTCGCTCTCGAGCAGGTCAGGGTTCCGTTCGGCGTGGTCGGCGCGATCTACGAGGCGCGGCCCAACGTGACCGTGGACATCGCGGCGCTGGCACTGCGTTCCGGGAACGCCGTGGTGCTGCGCGGCGGCAGCGCCGCCCTCGAGTCCAACACGGTGCTCGTGGACGTCATGCGGCAGGCTGTGGACGGCGCAGGGCTGACCGCCGAGGCCGTCCAGACCGTCGACGACTTCGGACGGGAGGGAGCTGCGGCGCTCATGCACGGGCGGGGCTTCATCGACGTGCTCGTGCCGCGGGGGAGCGCCGGGCTGATCGAGACCGTCGTGACGGAATCGACCGTGCCGGTGATCGAGACCGGTGCCGGGAACGTGCACATCGTCCTCGACGAGAGCGCCCCCGACGACTGGGCGCGCGACATCGTCGTGAACGCGAAGGTCCAGCGGCCCAGTGTCTGCAACGCCGTGGAGACCGTGCTGGTGCACCGGCAGGCCGCTCCCCGCCTGGTTCCGCTGGTCGCGAGCGCGCTGCAGAGCGAGGGCGTCGCGATCCACGGCGACGACATCGTCGCCGGCCTCGTGTCGAACGTCATCCCCGCGACCGAGGAGGACTGGGCGACCGAGTACCTCAGCCTCGACATCGCGATCAAGGTCGTCGACTCGCTCGACGAAGCGCTCGATCACATCCGTCGATACAGCACCGGCCACACCGAGTCGATCGTCACCACCGACTCCCGCAACGCCGAGCGCTTCCTCGCGGAGGTCGACTCCGCCGTCGTCATGGCGAACGCGTCGACACGGTTCACCGACGGCGGCGAGTTCGGTTTCGGAGCCGAGGTCGGCATCTCGACGCAGAAGCTGCACGCCCGAGGGCCGATGGGTCTTGCGGAGCTCACCAGCACGAAGTGGCTGGCGCGTGGGTCAGGGCAGACGCGGGGCTGAGGGCTAGACTAGGGGGCGCTGTAGCCTCGAGCGCTACGCCCGCCAGCCACGAAACGGAGTCAGGATGAACCTCGTCGCACAGATCGCGATGGCCGCCGCAGAGACCGAGCACCACGGCAACGTGCAACTCGAGACCCTCATCTTCGGTGCCGTCGCTGCGATCGTGTTCGCCTTCCTGGGCCTCGTCACGTTCTCGTACAAGAACGTCGCCAACCGTCACTCGGCCAAGGCCGAGGCATTCGCCGCGAAGCACGGCAAGGACGGCCACGGAGCAGGGCACGGGCACTGAGCCCAGATGACTGACACGACCTCGCGCCCGGCGCGCATCGGTGTGATGGGAGGGACCTTCGACCCGATCCATCACGGACATCTCGTCGCCGCCAGCGAGGTCGCGCACTCCTTCGACCTCGATGAGGTCGTCTTCGTCCCCACCGGTCGGCCGTGGCAGAAGTCCGAAGTCAGCCCCAGCGAGCATCGCTATCTGATGACGGTGATCGCGACGGCATCCAATCCGCAGTTCACCGTCAGTCGGGTCGACATCGATCGCGAGGGTCCGACCTACACGATCGACACACTGCGCGATCTCAAGCGCGATCGACCGGATGCCGAGCTCTTCTTCATCACCGGAGCGGATGCCGTAGCGCAGATTCTCAGTTGGAGAGACCATGATGAGTTGTGGGAGCTGGCCCACTTCGTCGCGGTCTCACGGCCCGGACACGTTCTGAGCACCGACGGACTGCCGGAGGACAACGTCAGCCAGCTCGAGGTCCCCGCCCTGTCGATCTCGTCGACGGCCTGTCGCGAACGGGTGCAGGACGGAGAACCGGTCTGGTACCTCGTTCCTGACGGGGTCGTTCAATACATCGCGAAGCATCATCTGTATCGGAGCACGGCATGAGTACATCGGATCAGCAGGGTCCGCTGACGCGAAAGCAACTGCGGGAGCTTCGGCGGACCGGATCGACCCCGGTCATCGGCGCCGAGGAGACCGTCGATGAGAGCGCCGTCTCTGGGGATGCGGTATCGGAGGACGCGGTCTCCGAGAACCATGTCATCGCCGATGTGCCTGCGGCCCCTCCCGTACCGCCACTGCCGACGATCGAGCCGGTGGCGCTGCCTGCTGCTGAGGTCTCGCCGGCCGAGGACCGGATCGCAGAAAGCACCGATGGCGCCCCTCTGACCCGTCGTCAGGCGCGTGAGCAGGAGCGCATCAAGACGGCGTCTGTGCCCGTTCAGGGAGAGGACAGCGGCTCAGCCGATGATGCGGCTGAGCCCGCGCCTGCACTCCCGCAGCCGTCCGATGACGACGATGACGACGTGGACGAGCACGTCGACGTCGTCCCGGTCAGCGCTGCCGCAGCTTCCGAGGTTCCGCTGGTGTTCGAGCCCGCGCCAGAGGCCGAGCTCCCGCCCGAGGCCGGGCCCGCGTCCGAGGACCACGATGTCGATGCGGCTGCGGCCGTCGCCGAACTCGGCATCGACGTACCTGTCGAGGACGACCGCGTCGACGAGGACGACCTGCTCGCCGACGCCGGTGATCCCGCCGACGCGCTCGCCGACGACGAGCGTCCGATCGTCAGCCCCGCCTTCGGGCAGGGTGTGCTCGCCGACACCACGCCGGTCGCTCCCGCCGCACCCTCGTTCGACGACCTCCTCGCGTCCGGTGACTCGGCCGGATCGCACACGGCATCCAACACCCTGATCTTCACACCCGCCCCCGGCGATGGCGCCCTGGACGGTCCGGTCGCATCGACCGGCGAGATCCTCGTCACCGGTTCCTACGAGCTCCCGCAGGGCCTCGGCTCGCAGGGGCATGCCACTGGGGTCGCCGACGGCAAGGACGTCGACGCGGTGCTGATCGACGGCGAGCTGCCTCCGGCATCGTCTCCGACCCCGATCGCGGCGAGTGCTGCGGTCAGCACGATCAAGCCCGCCGGCGAGGTCATCCGCCCGCCCGCCCCGGAAAAGGGCAACAAGCTCATGCTCACCCTTGCGATCGTTGCGGGGGGTCTGGCGCTCGCGCTGGGCGTCGTGCTCGTGATCGCCTTCACCACGAATGTGCTCTAACTGATGCAGTCACCTGAAACCGCCGAAGAGATGCTGCAGATCGCAGCCGATGCCGCCGTCAGCAAGGGCGGCGAGGATCTCGTCGCGCTGAACGTGTCGGAGCCGCTGCCGCTCGTCGACATCTTCCTGCTCGTCACCGGCAACAGCGAGCGCAACGTCGCCGCGATCGCCGATGAGATCGAGGACAAGCTCATCGAGTCCGGCCACAAGCGCGTCCGTCGTGAGGGACGTGCAGAGGCACGCTGGGTCCTGCTGGACTTCGGCGATCTGATCGTGCACGTCTTCCATCAGGAGGAGCGCGTCTACTACGGCCTCGAGCGTCTCTGGAAGGACTGCCCCGTCGTTCCCTTCCAGGTCGCGGCGGATCCGGCCTGACGTGACTGTCCACCTCCTCACCGGAGGTGGCTCCGGGATCGGAGCCGCCCTCGCACGCAGACTGCTCGCTCGCGGCGACGAGGTGATCCTGCTCGCGCGGGATGCCGGACGAGCGCGCCAGCTCGTCGAGGAGTTCGAGGGCGCGTCGACTCTGGTCGGCGATCTCGCCGTTCCGGGGCGCCTGTCCTGGGCGCTGTCGAAGCAGGCCCTGCCTGAGCGGCTCGATTCCGTCGTCCATGCGGCCGGCGTCGTCGATCTCGGGCCCGTCGTCGATCTGGCTCCTGCTGTCTGGGATCACCAGCTGGCCGTCAACCTCACGGGCCCCGCGGAGCTCACCCGGCTGCTGCTGCCGGTGCTGCGCGTGTCCCGCGGCCGAGTGGTCTTCGTCAACTCCGGCGCGGGGCTCAACGCCCACGCGGGATGGTCGGCGTATGCGGCATCCAAGCATGGTCTCAAGGCGCTGGCGGACTCGCTGCGCCAGGAGGAGGCGGAGCACGGGATCAAGGTCAGCTCCATCTATCCCGGCCGCACGGCGACACCCATGCAGATCCGCGTGCATCAGCAGGAGGGGCGCGAGTACGACGCCTCCCGCTTCATCGACCCGGAGTCGGTGGCGACCACGATCGTGACGGCTCTGGACCTGCCGGATGACGCGCATCTGACGGATCTCAGCATCCGACCCACCGGCGCTCGCTGAGCTGCGGCTGCGGATAGGCCTGCGGGACGCGGTATGTCAAGGGGCTTCTCCCTGGCAGCCCTTGCCGAGACACTCTCTGTACGGAGAGCTCTTGGAGGACTGTCACATGTCATTGGATCCCGACCCACGTTATGTCCTGCGACGCATCACGCCGTCGGAGTGGGTGATCAACGACCTGCACTTCGCACAGGATGACACGCGGCATGTGGTCGCCTGCGTCTACGAGTTCGCGCCCACCGAGGTGGAGGTGGTCTGGTTGCGGGATCTCCCGCTCGCCAGCACGTACGGAACGCCGTTCGAGGTGCTGGAGCACGTCGAACGCCTGCAGGGCGGGAGTCGTGCGACCCGGCCCATCGCGATCCCGCACCTGCCGCCGCTGGTCGCGGACTGACACGTATCGTCACGCGCATCGACAGGAAGGGGCGGTCGGACTCAAGTCCGGCCGCCCCTTCGCACGTCGAGGCTCAGCGGTCGTCGACGTCGTCGGCCCCGCCATGTTCCGCGGCGATCCGGTCGGCTTCGGCGCCGTCGATGCCCGTCGCGTCGGCATCCGGATCCAGCAGCTCCTCGCCGTCGACCTCGCGCACCGGTACGTTCGCGTCCTCGGCTCCGCCGTCGATGAGCGGCGGGATCGGGGGAATCGGATTCATGGACATGGTGCTCTCCTCTCGTCGGATTCTCCGACGGTAGAGCCGCGAATGCTCGACGGGGAGAGGCTTGCGTTCTATCGTCGGCGTGGCTAGGGGTCGGCGACCGGACCCTCAGCGGGTCAGACGAGGTTCCAGCCGGACTCCGCCAGACGATGCTCCACACGATGCAGGTCGTCGTCGGACGGGAGCTCGCCGAGGACCTTGGTCATCAGCACCTGCGCATCGATACGGGACGCGATGCCGTCGCCATCCTGCGCGATCAACGCGTCGGCGACCTGGCGGACCTCTTCATCATCGAGCCGGCGGCGCAGCAGCGCCAGCAGCGGGATGTAGTCGATCGCGGGCACGCCCTCGGGGTATCCCGCACGCAGCCAGGCGAGCGCCCGTTGGACGGGGCCGGGGGAGGTGCTGACCGGGGCGGCGGACGTCTGGATCGAGACGTGCGCGGCGGCGAGCTTCTGCGCGCCGCCGCTGAGGGGCCAGCCGACCACGGCGAGACGGCCGGCGATCGCGCGGACGTCCTCATCGCTCGGAGGTTCGGATGTCACGTGCTCGATCGCAGCGCGGATGTCCTTCACGCGGATCGGATCGGCGTCGAGTGCCTCGATCCTAGCGATCACATCCTCGAACTCCTCGCGGCTCAGGGTGTCGCGCAGCAGAGCGAGCAAGGGGTAGTAGTCCTTCGGGGGTACGCCCTCGGGGTAGCCGGCACGCAGCCAGCGGAGGATCGATGAGACGAGGCTGTCTGCCATGTCACGCTCCGAACAGCGAGATGCCGAGGTAGTGATGCAGGCTGTTGCGGGTGATCCACAGCACGCCGAGGAGTACCGCAGCGATCACGACGCCGAAGAGCGCGTAGCCGGCGGCGGTGAGAGCGGGACGTCGTGCGGTGGAGCCGTCGACGTCGCCCGCTCCCGCCGCGTGCAGCCGGAGCCCGAGCGCGAACAGTGCCGGGAGGCCGGCGCCGAGCAGGGCGCCGACGAGGAGGACGCGGCCTGCGGCCAGTGCGATGTCGCCCCAGATGATGTCCATCATGATTCCGATCTGTCTGCGGTGCGGGTCAGGATGCCGTGGCGGCGGGCTGGGCGTCGGGGACGACCTTTCCGTCCCATTCCGCGTTGACGTTGGAGGCGTCGACCCGCTGGCGACGACTGTGCAGGTACATGTAGCCCGCGAGGGCGACGAGGATCGCGAACACGACGATCGCTCCGGCGACGCCGCCGATGCCGTTCGCGAGGAAGTAGCAGAGCGCGCCGACGACGCCGGCCGCGGGCATGGTGATCAGCCAGGCAGCGGCCATGCGGCCGGCCACGCCCCAGCGGACGACACCACCGGGCTTGCCCACACCAGAGCCGAGGATGGATCCGGTCGCGACGTGGGTGGTCGACAGGGCCATTCCCATCGAGCTGGAGGTGAGGATGATGGCCGCCGACGACGCCTCAGCCGCCATGCCTTGCGGCGCGTCGATCTCGACGAGCCCCTTGCCGAGGGTGCGGATGATGCGCCAGCCGCCAAGGTAGGTGCCGAGGGCGATCGCGACGCCGCAGACGACGATGATCCAGACGGGCAGCCCGTCATCCTCGATGCCCTGGGTGGTGAGCGACCCGTGTGCGATGAGGGCGAGGGCGATGACGCCCATCGTCTTCTGCGCGTCACCGGTTCCGTGGGCGAGGGAGACGAGGGATGCCGTGCCGATCTGTCCCCAGCGGAAGCCGGATTCTCGACGCTTGTTCGCCACACCTTTAGTGATCGAGTAGACGAGGAAGGTGCCGACGGCGGCCACCGCGCCGGCGATGACGGGGGAGAGGAAGGCGGGGACGATGATCTTGCCGATGATGCCCGACCAGTTCAGGGCGACGGCGCCCGCGAGGCCTGCTCCGATGAGTCCGCCGAAGAGCGCGTGGGAGGAGCTCGAGGGGAGCCCCAGCAGCCAGGTGAGGAGGTTCCACAGGATGCCGCCGACGAGCCCGGCGAAGATGATGGTCATCGCGGTCTCGGGACTCAGGCCGTCGACCAGGCTTCCCGTCTCGGTCTGGATCTTGAGGACGTCCTTCGTGATGGTCGCAGCGACCTCGACGGACAGGAATGCTCCGACGAGATTCAGGATCGCGGAGATGGTGACGGCCACTTTGGGCTTGAGAGCACCGGTTGCGATGGACGTGGCCATCGCGTTTCCGGTGTCGTGGAAACCGTTCGTGAAGTCGAAGCTGAACCGCCCTGGGTTCTGTTCCGTTGTCTATGTGAGCGCCGGTTCGGCGTTCTGTGATTGATAGTAGGCGGCTTCGATCTCGGTTGGGGTGGCGTAGTCGAGAGCTTCGTGGAGACGCTTGTTGTTCCACCAGTCGACCCAGTTCATCGTCTGGAACTCGACCTCGGTCACGGAGGGCCAGGCTGGGCGGGCATGGATGAGTTCGGCCTTGTAGA
>NZ_JBJDRJ010000034.1:0-44436 GCF_044987415.1 Microbacterium sp. ZW T5_45
GACGGGCGGAGAGCCGGTTCGAGCTGGCCGAACAGGCCGTGAGTCGCCGTCTCGATCATAGCGAGCACGGCATCGAACATCTCGGGGCCGGCGTAGTAGGGGTCGGGCACGTCCTGCGTGCTCGCGTCCGGGTCGAAGGCGAGCAGGAGGGTGACCTTGCCCTCCTCGTCCTCGTCGCGCGCCCACTCGCGAAGGATGCGCTCGTGCGTGCGGTCGAGCGCGACCACGAGGTCGTTCTCGGCGAAGGACGCGGTCGTGAACTGCTTCGCGCGATGGCTCGATCCGTCGTAGCCCCGTCGGGCCAGGGCGTCGAGAGTGCGTTCGTCCGCCCGTTCGCCGAGGTGCCAGTCACCGGTTCCGGCGCTGCGCGAGACGATCCGCGACCCCAGTCCCTGCCGCGCCGCGAGGTCGCGGAACACCACCTCCGCCATGGGAGAGCGGCAGATGTTCCCCGTGCAGACGAAGACCACGCGGAAGGGATCCGGGGATGTCACGATTCCATTGTGCCGGTCTGGGGGCCAGATCGCAGAGTCCTCCTGCACAGTGCGCCCCGGATTCCGACTCTCCACGGCTCCCGGCGCATGCGCCCGTCGGCGCCGCGCGGGGGTGTCGAAGAGCGGATGCTGTCGCCATGTCCTCCTTCATGACCACCGGTACCGGCTCCTTCGACGAGATGTGGGCGCGGTTCCACGCGCAACAGGCGCTGGCCGGCGCCATCGACTCGCTCGATGCGGCCGGTGCCGCCCTGGTCTCGCTGACGGCCGACACGCAGTGGTCGGCCGACGGTGTGCGGGCGCTGAATCAGAAGCTCGGCGACGCGCAGAGCGCGGCGGGCGCCGAGGCTGCGCTCCTGCGGACGAGATCGTGGGAGCTCGATCAGGCGGCCGCATCGTGAGCGGGATCGAGATCGACCACGGCGGAGCGATCTCGGTCGATCCCGAGGCGTTGCGGGACGTCGCGACGAGGATGACCGCCCTGGCGACGGACTTCGCCGAGGCCAGATCATCGATCGAGACCGCGTATCGGCGGATCGTCGACGCCCCGGGGCTCGCCGAGCACGTCGACACGTCCGCGCTGTGGTCCAGCGGTGTGCATACCGAGGCGTTGCGCGAGGACATCGAATCCGCGGTGGTCGGGGTGAGGCTCATGGCCGATGTGTTCGAGTACGTCGACCTCAAGGCCGAGGCCGACGCGCTCGCCCTGACGGATGCCGTCGCCGCGGACGAGCTCCGAGCGCGCATGGACGAGATCGCGCAGGGTGATCCGCGCGTCCCGGACATGGCGACGATGCTCGTGCAGTCGTGGGTCGACGACCGCTTCGCCGGTCTCGACAACCAGTACACCGCCGGAGGACTGCTGAGTCCGCTCTTCTTCGGCGCAGCGGCCATGGGCGCGCACGCCGGACTCGGCAAGATCTGGCCGGGTATGACGCTCTCCGGTGCCGCCGACCCCGTCTCGGTGACCCCGGTCAAGACCTCGACACCGGCGACGGCACCGGGCAGCGCCTCGGAGGCGCTCGGACGGATGCCGAGCGGCTCGGGCGCGCAGATCGCGGTCGAGAAGTACACGATGCCCGACGGCTCGACGAAGTTCGTGACGTATCTCGTCGGCACGCAGAACTTCCTGCCGTGGCAGAGCGGCGGCAGCGAGCCGTGGGACATGAAGTCCAACGTCGAGCTCTACGGAGGCACGACATCGGCGTCGTATCAGGCGACGCTCGACGCGCTCGCCGCAGCGGGGGCGAGGCCCGGTGACGAGGTCGACGTCGTCGCGCACTCGCAGTCGGGCATGATCGCCGCCCACCTCGCGATGGAGAGCGAGTACGACGTGCAGGTACAGGTCACGGCGGGCAGCCCCGTCGAGCCGACG
The DNA here is from genome assembly GCF_044987415.1 of Microbacterium sp. ZW T5_45. Classification (NCBI taxonomy): domain Bacteria; kingdom Bacillati; phylum Actinomycetota; class Actinomycetes; order Micrococcales; family Microbacteriaceae; genus Microbacterium; species Microbacterium sp. ZW T5_45. The sequence goes on from NZ_JBJDRJ010000034.1 coordinate 1,870, forward strand.
CTCGAGGACGACCAGACGCTGATCCAATTCCGGCACACCGACGATCTCGTCTCTGGCCTCGCCGGCGGGGGCGCGCCGGGTGGGACCGGTTCACCCGACAGTGTGACCGTGTCGCGGGAGGGCGACCCGGTGTCGGGGATCCAGGACGTGTGGCTGCAGACCCACCACCTCGACACCTACATCGAGACGGCGGAGCTCGCCGAAGAGTCGGGAGACCCCCGCATGGAATCCCTCGACGACTTCTGGGACGGCCTGGACGACGCGGTCGAGATCGAGCGCACCGAGTTCCACGCGGAGCGGGAGAAGTGACGCCGCTATCGACCGCGTGGATCAGTCGCGGCGCGACTTCTTCGACTGCGGTCGCAGGATGAAGCCGAAGATCCCGTTGATGATCGAGATCAGCAGTGCGGCGAGCACGCCCCACCAGAAGTTCCCGATCGTGAGCCCCCATCCGAACGGCTGCGTGATCACCGCGGTCAGCCACAGCAGGAAGCCGTTGATCACGAAACCGATCAGGCCGAAGGTGAGGATGTACAGCGGGAAGGCGACGATCTTGACCACGGTGCCCACGATCGTGTTCACGACGGCGAAGATCGCACCGATCGCGAGCAGCGTCAGCACGAGCTGCAGGGTCTCGCCGGGGGCGAAGGCGGTGACGACGACCTGCAGCGCGGGGATCAGCGTCACCACCCAGATGGCGAACGCATTCACGACGACTCTGATGACGAAGCGCATAGTCCCTTCAGTCTCACACGGCAGCCGCGGAGATATCAGCCGCACGCGTGAAGTTGTGTACATCGCCGACGGGGTGACGAGGCCCGCCGTCCGCAGGCCGATGGGCTGCGGGAGGTTCCCAGTTGTCGCAAGATCTGCGACAACTGCGCGGACGGCATGATCGCGGAATCCATAGACTCGGACTCGTGACCGACCCGATCCTGCCGCGCATCCGCCCCGCCATCGCCGCCCTCGCTCCGTACCGCCAGGGCAAGCAGGCAGGACCCGACGCGTTCAAGCTGTCGAGCAACGAGAACCCGTTCGACCCACTGCCCTCGGTCGTCGCCGCTCTCGAGCACACGACGCCGATCAACCGGTACCCCGACGCCACGGCGACCCGCCTGCGCGAGCGCCTCGGCGCGAAGTACGGCGTCGACACCGACCAGGTCCACGTGGCCGCCGGCAGCGTGTCGATCCTGCACCAGCTGATCCTCGCCACGTCATCTGTCGGCGACGAGGTGATCTACGCGTGGCGTTCCTTCGAGGCGTACCCGAGCCTGCCGCTCGTCGCCGGTGCGACCGGAGTGCAGGTGCCGCTCGCGCCCGGCTCCCGTCATGACCTCGACGCCATGGCGGATGCCGTCACCGAGCGCACGCGCGCGATCATCGTCTGCACCCCGAACAACCCGACCGGGCCGATCGTCACCTCGTCCGAGTTCGCGGCTTTCGTCGCCCGAGTGCCCTCCGACGTGCTGATCATCCTCGACGAGGCCTACGCCGAGTTCGTGACCGCGCCCGACGCCGTCGACGGACTCGCGGAGCGCGTGTTCGACACGCATCCGAACGTCGTGGTGCTGCGCACCTTCTCGAAGGCGTACGGCCTGGCGGGCCTGCGCATCGGCTACGCGATCGGGCACGAGAAGGTGCTCGACGCGGCACGTGCGACCGGCATCCCGCTGTCGGTCACCTCCTCCGCCGAGAACGCCGCGATCGCGAGCCTCGACGCCGAGGCGGAACTGCTCGAACGGGTCTCGGTGATCGTCGAGCGCCGCACCCGCCTCATCGGCGGTCTCCGCGCACAGGGCTGGAACGTCCCCGACTCGCAGGCCAACTTCGTGTGGCTCCCGACGGGCGGGAACACGGATGCCGCGGCGGCGACCTTCGTCGAGAACGACCTCATCGTGCGTCCGTTCTCGGGTGACGGCATCCGCATCTCCGTCGGCGAGGAGCAGTCGATCGATCGGGTTCTCGAGGTCGCCTCGCGACTGCGCTGACGGTCCCGCTCACGCCGGCGGCCCTGCCTGGTCCGTCTCATGGTCCGCGCGCGTTCCCGGATCGCCTAGAGTGTGCTCATGCTTCATGCCTGTGACTGATCGGTAGCTGCGACTTTCTGGTCGCGTCACCTCACCGATCCCTATTCACCAGCACGCTTCGCGTGCTCTTCAGCATGAGGTCTTTCCATGCCATCCACTTCGGAGGCACGTTACTTCGACGTGCTCACATTGCCCAGAGTCCCGGTCACGTTCGGGAGTGCACTCATCGGACGTGCGGCATACGCCCTCGTCTTTCTTCCCCTGTTGTACGCCGTAACCGACGCGACAGGCTCCATTGCTCAAGCCGGTGCCGCGATCGCGCTCTACGGTGCCGGTGCGAGTTTCCTCGCACCGGCACGAGCGTGGTTCATTGATCGATTCGGCGCCCGCAGGATCTTGACGATCTTGGTCGTCCTCTTCGCGACGGCGATCAGCGCGGTCGCCGTAGCGACTCTGTTCTCGGCGGGTGGGATCCTGCTGTTGGCGCTGAGCGCCGTGGCGGGAGTGGTCGCGCCGCCGCTCGGGCCGACGATGAGAGTCGCCTGGCCTTCGCTCGTCCCTGAAGGGGAGCTTCTCAAACGCGCCATGAGCCTGGACGCGGTCGTCGAAGAGCTGCTCTACCTGGCAGGCCCCGCAGTGGCGGGTGTCGCGCTGACTGTCGCGAGCCCGGGGGCTGTGTTGCTCGGCCCTGCCGTGCTGGTTCTCGTCGGAGGGCTGCTCTTCGTCTCCACCTCAGCAGTAGGTGAGATGGGGACGCGGACGAGGGCGGGGACGAGTGGCCGGGGCCAGCGTCCGCTGATCCTGGAGAGACGGTTCCTCGCGATCGTGCTCCCGGTGCTGATCGCGGGTGGCTTGTCCGGTGCGGTGGGCGTCGCCGTACCTGACATCCTCGCGGGGGACGGGGGCGCGACGGCAGCGGGTGTCGCGCTGGGTTGTTTCGCGGGCGGAAGCGCGATCGGCGGCCTGATCTTCGGGCGCCTTCGTCTGTCAGCGAGTCCCTTCCGTCAGCTCGCTGCACTCACGCTGTTGATGGCATCGGTGCTCATGGGGCTGGCCATCTTCTCCGGCGCGGTCGCCGTGGTGGTGATTCTGGTCGTCGCAGGTCTGTTCCTCTCACCGATCATGATCGTCGGATACATGACCGCTGGCACGATGGGTGGCGAGCATCGCCAGAACTCGGCGACGACCTGGGTGAATACCGGCCACAACCTCGGCTCAGCCGCCGGGAGCGCACTCATCGGCGTCGGACTGCAGTTGGCCGGCGCTCCACCCGCAATCGTCTGGAGCATCGCAGGCGCCGCTCTGCTTCTTCTCGTGGCGGGAGCGCTGAACGCGGGGCGGGACGAGGCCGTCGCCTAGTCAGCCGACATGGGCATGGAGCCGTCCACGATCGCAGGGCGGCTCCATGTCCGAGCGCCTGGAACAGCAAGCGCGTGAGGAACGCGACCACGATCGAACCCGCCTGGACATCTGTGTCACTGTTGTAATACAGTGATACGCATGCAGATCGATGACTCCCGTCCCATCTGGGCGCAGCTCGTAGACGAGTTCCGTCGGCGCATCGTCGCGGGCGAGTGGCCGGCCGGGGCGCGCGTGCCCTCTGTGCGCGAACTCGCCCTCGACCTCGGGGTCAACCCCAACACCGTGCAGAAGGCGCTCGGCGAGATCGACAGACTGGGCCTCACCGCGACCGAGCGCACAGCCGGTCGCTTCGTCACCGCCGACGACGGCACCGTCGCGGGCGGCCGTGCAGCCCTCGCCGAGTCCGCAGCGGATCGGTTCGCCGCCGAGGCGCACGGCATCGGAATGACCCTCGTCGAGGCGACGGAGCTGCTGTCCACGCGCTGGGCGACACACGGATACGCCGCACCCGCGGCCCCGCACGACATGACCGGAAAGGAAGCGCAATGACCACCCCGCTCGCGATCGAGGTCACCGGCCTCACCAAGTCCTATCGCGGACGCACCGTCCTGCACGGACTCGACCTGCGCCTGGCGCCCGGCCAGATCGTCGGCCTGATGGGCGACAACGGCTCGGGCAAGACCACGCTGCTGAAGATCCTCGCGGGTGTCCTCGCCGAGTGGGAGGGGGCGGTGCGCATTTCCGGACACGAACCGGGGCCGGAATCGAAGGCGCTGGTTTCGTTCCTGCCTGACGCGTCGTTCCTGCCGGACGCGCACCGCCCGGCTGACTCGATCGCTCTGTACTCGCGCTTCTTCGCCGACTTCGACGAGGCGAAGGCCCAGCAGATGGTGGACTTCTTCGGTCTGCCCTGGGATCGCACCCTGAAGGAGATGTCGAAGGGCATGCGCGAGAAGCTCCAGATCTCGCTCGCGATGTCCCGGCGGGCTCAGGTCTATCTGCTCGACGAGCCGATCTCCGGCGTCGACCCCGCCTCGCGCGACGTGATCCTGCGCGGCATCCTGTCGAACTTCGACGAAGACGCCCTGCTCCTCATCTCCACCCATCTCATCCAGGACGTCGAGCAGATCCTCGACTCCGTGCTGTTCCTCCGCGGCGGCGAGGTGCTGCTGCACGGCGGCGCCGACGAGCTCCGCGCCGAGCACGGCGCCAGCCTCGATGCCCTGTTCCGAAAGGTGTACAAGTCATGATCGGCACGCTCATCGCACAGGACTACCGTGCGACTAAGAAGGCCCTCGGTGCCACGATCGGCATCGCGCTGCTCGTCGCCGCCGTATCGCTGATGACCGCCGCGCTGCGTGTGCCGATCGTCGGCAGCATCGGGCTCGTCGTCGGGGTGATCGCCGCCGTGTCGATCGTCGTCGTCGCGTTCGGGGTGCTCGTGGGGTACTACTGGCGCACCATGTACGGGCGCGAGGGCTACTTCACGATGACCATCCCCGTGCCGGGGCGCACGCTGTTCGCCGCGAAGGTGCTGTACGCGTTGGCCGCAGCCGCGGTCGCCGCGCTGTTCACCGCCCTCGCGCTGGTGGGAGCGGCGATCGCCTTCTCGATCTCGCAGCACCATGATCCCCTCGACCTGCTGCGCACGGGCCTGGGCATGGTCGACCCGTGGATGGCCTGGCTGGCCGTCGCCTCCCTGCTGCTGCAGACCGTGTTCCTCGTCGTGGTCGGAGCGGCCGTGATGTCGATCGGAGCGCAGGCCCGCTTCAACCACCTGGGCTTCGGGGCGGCGGTGATCGGCGCGGTGATCGTCTACGTCGTCATGCAGGTGGTGACCTTCGCCGCCATCATGTTCGTCCCCGTCGGGCTGGTGCTTACAGGGCCGGATGCCGGCACCCTCGTCCCCCGGGGGATGCTGCCGGAGTTCATCGCCGCCCTCAGCAGGGGCGCGCAGGGCACGACGCCGGCGGCCACCGGCGTCCTCGGGCTCGGCTTCGTGCTCACCACCGTCCTGACGATCGGGATCGCCGCCTGGTGGGGAGCGCGCAGCGTCGAGCGGCGCACCTCGCTGCGCTGAAAGCTCCTGCTCTGAAACCTGCAACTGCCCGGATTCCTGCGGATTCCGGGCAGTTGCATGGACGTCCTAGGTATGCATGACGGGGCATGCGGGCGCGGGTAGCGTGGAGCGCGTGACTTCTCCTGAGACCCCTCTCGTGCGCGTCCTCGACGCAGATGGACGATACGCACCCACCCCCGCGGCCGAGCAGTACCTGCCCCTGATCGAGGCCATCGGTGACACCGAGCTCGAGCAGCTCTACCGGGACATGGTCGCCATCCGCGCGATCGACACCCAGGCGACGAACCTGCAGCGTCAGGGCCAGCTGGCGCTGTGGCCGCCGTCGCGCGGACAGGAGGCGGCGCAGGTCGGCTCCGGGCGCGCCGTCCGCGCCCAGGACACGATCTTCCCCTCGTACCGCGAGCACGTCGTCGCCCGCATCCGCGGCGTCGATCCCGTCGACATCATCAAGCTCATGCGCGGGGTCTCGCACGGCGGCTGGGATCCGACCGACCCGAAGAACGGCAACACCCGTCTGTACACCCTCGTGCTCGGATCGCAGACCCTGCACGCGGCGGGGTACGCGATGGGCCTGTCGTTCGACGGCCGCACCGGCACCGGTGACCCCGAGCGCGACGAGGCCGTCATCGTCTACTACGGCGACGGCGCGTCCAGCCAGGGCGACGTGCACGAGGCGATGGTCTTCGCCGCCAGCTACCAGGCGCCGACCGTCTTCTTCCTGCAGAACAACCACTGGGCGATCTCGGTGCCCGTGTCGACCCAGTCCCGCGTCCCGCTCGTCGAGCGCAGCGCCGGCTACGGCATCCCCAGCATCCGCGTCGACGGCAACGACGTGCTTGCCAGTTATGCCGTGTCGCGCGTCGCGCTCGACGAGGCACGGGCCGGCGGTGGACCACGCGCGATCGAGGCGGTCACCTACCGTCTCGGCGCGCACACCACGAGCGACGACCCGACCAAGTACCGCGGCTCCGACGAGGAGCAGTCCTGGGCCGAGCGCGACCCGATCGTGCGCATGCGTGCGTTCCTCGCGGGCAAGGGGGCCTCGGATGCCTTCTTCGCGGACGTCGATGCGGAGGCGGCGGATGCCGCGGAGGATCTGCGTGCACGCACCGTTGAGCTCGGCCCGCCCACGGCGGACAAGATCTTCGACCACGTGTACAGCGAGCCGCATCCGCTGATCGCCGAGCAGAAGGCGTGGCGCGAGCGCTACGAGGCGTCGTTCGAGGGAGGCCAGGCATGATGCGGCGGGTGAAGGCTCCGCGGGCGGCTCAGGTTCCGCGGGCGATCGCAGGTTCTGCGGCCGATTCAGCAGAACATGGCCGCAGAAGGTGCGGATGGCCGCAGAAGTTCGAGACCGATGGGAGGGCGCAGGCATGACGCTCGAGACGATGCCGTTCAGCAAGGCGCTGAACGCCGGTCTGCGCAAGGCCATGGAGGACGACGCCAAGGTCCTGCTCATGGGCGAGGACATCGGCAAGCTCGGCGGAGTCTTCCGCGTGACCGAGCACCTGCAGCGCGACTTCGGCGAGAGGCGCGTGCTCGACACCCCGCTCGCCGAGTCGGGCATCGTCGGCACCGCGATCGGTCTGGCGATGACGGGCTTCCGTCCCGTCATCGAGATCCAGTTCGACGGGTTCGTGTTCCCGGCCTTCGACCAGATCACGACGCAGCTCGCGAAGCTCACGAACCGGCACGAGGGCTCGCTGAGCCTGCCGATCGTCATCCGCATCCCCTACGGCGGTCACATCGGCGCCGTCGAGCACCACCAGGAGAGCCCGGAGGCGTACTTCGCGCACACCCCTGGTCTGCGCGTGGTCTCGCCGTCAACGCCGAACGACGCCTACTGGATGATCCAGGAGGCGATCCGCTCGAACGACCCCGTGATCTTCATGGAGCCCAAGAGTCGCTACTGGCCCAAGGGCGAGGTCGAGCTCGACGCATCCGCCCTTCCGCTGCACGCGTCGCGCGTCGTCCGCACCGGCACCGACGTGACCCTCGTCGGCCACGGAGCCATGGTGACGACGCTGCTGCAGGCGGCCGCGCTCGCCGAGGCCGAGGGCACGAGCTGCGAGGTCGTCGACGTGCGCTCGCTGTCGCCGATCGACTACGAGCCCATCCTCGGCTCCGTGCGCAAGACCGGGCGCATGGTCTACGCGCAGGAGGCGCAGGGGTTCGCGAGCCTCGGCAGTGAGGTCGCGGCGACCGTCATGGAGCGCGCGTTCTACGCTCTCGAAGCACCGGTGCTGCGGGTGTCGGGCTATGACACCCCGTTCCCGCCCGCGAAGCTCGAGGGCGCGTATCTCCCGGATGCCGACCGCATCCTCGAGGCCGTCGACCGCTCGCTGGCCTACTGATGTACAACTGGTCGTTGAGCGAGCGAAGCGAGACGAAACGCGCTCGGATGGATACGCATTTCGTCTCGTCGCTTCGCTCCTCGCTCAATGACCGGAATGGAAAGGACTCGCAATGAGCACGCAGAACTTCACCCTTCCCGATGTCGGCGAGGGCCTGACCGAGGCCGAGATCGTGACGTGGAAGGTCGCCCCGGGCGACACCGTCGCGATCAACGACGTGATCTGCGAGATCGAGACGGCCAAGTCGCTCGTCGAGCTGCCGTCGCCGCACGCCGGCGTGGTCGGCGAGCTGCTCGTCGCCGAGGGGACGACCGTCGAGGTCGGCTCGCCGATCATCACGTTCGTGACGGATGCGCGGGACGATGCCGGCGCCGGACACGTCGCGACCGCTGAGGCGCCCGCGCCCGAGGAGGGCGGCGGCTCGGTGCTCGTCGGTTACGGCAGCGGCGGCGGTGCGACCTCTCGTCGCAAGCGCCCTGCGGAGCGCCCCGTGCGCTCCTCGGTGGGCGTGATCGCGAAGCCGCCGATCCGCAAGCTCGCCCGGGATCTGGGCGTCGACCTCACCGCCGTGACCCCGACCGGCGCCGACGGCGAGGTCACCCGTGACGACGTCATGACCCATGCCTCGCAGGCGAGCGTCTTCCGCAACATCCAGACGCCCGAGTGGGGCGCCGTCCGTGAGGAGACCGTGCCCGCACCGCAGGCTGCGCCGGTCGGCCTCGCGCGCGGAGTCGCGCCGGCACCGGCATCCGCCTCGAACGACGCGGACCGCACCGAGTCGATCCCCGTCAAGGGCGTCCGCAAGGCGACGTCGTCGGCGATGGTGCAGAGCGCGTACTCGGCGCCGCATGTCACGGTGTGGAAGGAGGTCGATGCGAGCCGCACGATGGAGCTCGTCAAGCGCCTCAAGGCGGCTCCGGAGTACGCCGACATCCGTGTCTCGCCGCTGCTGATCATGGCGCGCGCCGTGATCTGGGCCGCCCGCCGCACTCCGATGATCAATGCCGCTTGGGTGGAGACCGAGAACGGCGCCGAGATCCGCGTGCGTCACTATGTGAACCTCGGCATCGCGGCGGCGACGCCGCGCGGCCTGCTCGTCCCGAACATCAAGGACGCCCAGGACCTCGGCATGAAGGACCTCGCCCGGGCGCTGAACCGCCTCACTCTGACGGCGCGCGAGGGCAAGACGAGCCCGGCCGATCAGCAGGGCGGCACGATCACGATCACCAACATCGGCGTGTTCGGGATGGATGCCGGCACCCCGATCATCAACCCCGGTGAGGCCGGCATCATCGCGATGGGCACGATCAGCCAGAAGCCGTGGGTCGTCGACGGCGAGGTGCGTCCGCGCTGGGTGACGACGGTGGCCGGATCGTTCGACCATCGCGTGGTCGACGGCGACGCCATGAGCCGCTTCGTCGCCGATGTCGCGAGCGTGCTGGAGGAGCCTGCGCTGCTCGTCGACTGACGCGCGCCGCACCGGCGACGGCGAATTAAGTCCACTCCGAGCGCAGCAGCGCCCAGACGTCGAGCGTCGACCACTCGCCCTTGAACCAGTCGGCATCCCGGTGCCGGGCCTCGTGGCGGAAGCCGAGAGCCTCGAAGAGGCGGGCCGATGCGAGGTTGCGGGCGTCCGCTTGGGCCATCACCCGGTGGGCGCCTTTCGCGAAGAGTGCTCCGACCACAGCCCGCACGGCTTCTCGGGCGAAGCCGTGACCCTGGTGGGAGCTCGCGAGCGTGACCCCGATCTCGAAGGTGTCGGGCTGGTCGGCGAGGGAGTGCACCGCGACGTCGCCCACGAGTCCACCGTCCTGCGCTCGCACCCCGATCTGGAGCCACTGCCCGTCCTCCGACACGAGCTCGGCGGGCTGACCCGCGAGCAGCGCATCGGCCTGTTCGGCGCTGTAGTCCGGTGTCCAGGACTGCCAGCGGGCCACCTCCGGGTCTTGTCGGTACGCGAGGAACGCCTCCCGATCGTCGGGCGCGAGCGGGCTCAGGACGAGTCGCGCGGTGCGCAGCGGGAAATCGATCACCTCAGGACGCTAGCAGGGGACCTCACCCGGTGAGCGGCCCGCCGACGCGCCAATAGCCGAGGAACGAGACGCGGTCCTTCGGGATGCCGATCTCTGAAGTGAGCATGCGGCGGATGCGCGTGGTCGTGCCGGTCTCCCCGGCGATCCAGGCGTAGAAGCACGGGTCGTCGCGCACCTCGGATCCGTGCCCGGCTGCCCAGTCGGCGACGGCCCGCTCGGCACCGGTCGGCACGGAACCTCCGCGCGGAACGACGCGGATGCCGACATCGGGGCCGGCGTCGGCCGAGACCGTGTCGTCGGCGGGGTCCTCGCACTCGAGGATGACGTCGGCGCGCGCGCCCTCCGGCAGCGCGCGGAGGATGTTGCGCACCGCGGGGAACGCCGTCTCATCCCCGATGAGCAGGAAGCGCGTCGCCTCTCCGGGAATCCAGTGCAGGCCGTATCCGGTCCATCCCATCCGTCGATCCGGCCCGTTGATCACGGCGGTATCGCCGGGACGCGCCGCCGCGGCCCAGGCGGATGCGGGACCGGCCGGATCGTGCAGATAGAAGTCGACGTCGACCTCCCGCGCCTCTGGGCGGATGCCGGAGGGCGTGTAGGTGCGCAGGACGTTGCGCTCGTTCTCGGGGAGCGCCTTCCACCGCGTGTACCAGTCGGAGGGGTGAGGCGTCGGCTCGTCGAGCAGGCCGAAGTCGGCGAACGTTCCGTCGGCGAGCGGAAGGACGAGCTTGATGCGCTGATCGGCACCCCACGGGGCGAAGTGCACGAGGTCGTGTCCCGCGAAGGTGAGGCGGATGAAGCCGGGGCTCAGCACCCTGCGGGCAGCGACGGTCACGCGGAAGGCGCTGTACGCCCATGGCCGTTCGAGGGTCACATGTTCTCCGTCCGTGCGGTGCCGCGCAGCGGCACGACGAGGGGGCCTCCGGTCACCGGGTCCTCGATCACGACGTTCGCCAGGCCGAAGACCTCGTGCACCCGCTCGCTCGTGATCACCTCGGCGGGCGGCCCCTCCGCGACGATGCGACCGGCGCGCATCGCGATGATGTGCGTCGCATAGCGAGCTGCGTGATTCAGGTCGTGCAGGACGGCGACGATGGTGCGTCCTCGACTGTTCAGGTCTGCGAACAGCTCCATCAGGTCGACCTGATGAGCGACGTCGAGGTAGGTGGTCGGCTCGTCGAGCAGCAGCAGATCCGTGTCCTGCGCGAGAGCCATCGACACCCAGACCCGCTGTCGCTGGCCGCCCGACAGCTCATCGACCGTGCGCCCGCTCAGCTCGGTCGACCCGGTCCAGGCGAGGGCCTCCTGCACGGCATCCTCGTCCTTCGTCGACCACTGCCGGAACATCGTCTGGTGCGGATATCGCCCACGGGCGACGAGGTCGGCGACGGTGATGCCGTCGGGCGCGATCGCGGTCTGCGGCAGCAGCCCCAGCCGACGGGCGAGCTCTTTCGCCGGAAGCGCCGAGATATCCGCCCCGTCGAGGATGACTGTCCCCGTGGTCGGGCGCAGCAGCCGTGACAGGCCCCGGAGCAGCGTCGACTTGCCGCAGGCGTTGGCGCCGATGATCACGGTGAACGACCCCGGCGGGATCTCCGTCGTGAGGTCGTGCACGATCTCGGTGCGGTCGTACGACAGGCTGATGCTCTCGGCCCGCAGGCGGGCGGCGGAAGGGATGACGTCAGGCACGGCGGCGGATCTCCAGGACGATCATGAGGACGAGGTAGGCGCCGCCGACCGAGACGGTGACGACGCCGACGGGAAGCACGACGGGGAGCAGATGCTGCGCGACGATGTCGGACGCGAGCAGGAGCACGGCTCCGACAAGCGCCGACAGCCCGGACGACAGGGATGCGGTGCGCGCGAGGAGCCGCGCGACCTGGGGTGCCGCGAGCGCGACGAAGGCCACGGGGCCTGCGACCGTCGTCGCGGCGGCCACGAGGACCACCCCGATGACGATCGCCCCGGTGCGGACCGCGGCGGGTCTCGCCCCGGTCGCCGCGGCGACGTCGTCGCCGAGATCGAGCTGGCGCAGCCGCGGTCCCAGCCCTGCGGAGGCGAGCACTGCGGGCGCCGCGCACAGGAGCGCGATGACGAGGGTCTGCGCCGTGACGCCGTTCAGCGACCCTGCGCCCCAGGCTGAGGCGAACATCGCCGTCTCGAGCTCGATCTGCAGCAGCATCCAGGTGTTCAGGGACGCGAGCATCGCCGAGACGCCGATGCCGACGATGATCAGCCGGAACCCCTGCACCCCGCCGCGGGCGGCGAGCAGCCAGATCAGGGCCGCGGCCACCAGCGCGCCGAGCAGGGCGCCGATCGTGCGTGCGGACGGGCTGGGCGAGACGAGCACGAGTGCGACGAGCATTCCGGTGAAGGCGCCGTTCGACAGCCCCAGGATGTCGGGACTGGCGAGCGGGTTGCGGGTGACGCTCTGGAACAGCGACCCGGCGATCGCCAGCATGGCGCCGACCGAGATCGCGGCGAGGGCGCGCGGCAGCCGCCACTCCAGGACGACGGTGCGGTCGAGGTCATCGCCGCCGCCGAGCAGGATGTCGACGACGGCTCCGGGGCTCAGGGGGAACGACCCCATCCCGAGCGAGATGACCAGCAGGACGATCAACGCGGCGATGCTCACGGCTGTGACCACGAGGCTGCGTGTGCGCACCGGCATCCGGATCGGGCCGACGCCCACGAGGATGCGGCCGGGGTGGGTGGCGCTCACAGCGAGCTCGCCTTCCGTCGACGTGCCAGCGCGATGAGCACCGGGGCGCCGATGAGCGCCGTCACGATGCCCACGGGTACCTCGGCGGGGGCGATGATCACCCGGCCGAGCACGTCGGCGAGCAGCACGATGACGGGTGCGAGCACGGCGGAGAGCGCGATGATGGTCCGCTGATCGACCCCGAAGACCCAGCGGATGGCGTGCGGCACCATGAGGCCGATGAACGAGATCGGGCCCGCGATCGCGGTGGCCCCTCCCGCGAGCAGGGTGACGGCCACGATGACGCCGATACGGATGCCGACGACGTTCGCCCCGTGACTGCGGGCGATGTCCTCGCCGAGGCTTACGGAGTTCAGGCCAGGGGCGAGGAATGCTGCCAGGATGACGCCCACGGCCAGGAGCAGCAGCACCGGGACCATCTCGGCGATGCCCGTGGACAGGAGGGATCCGGCGTTCCAACTGCGCATCGAGTCGAAGGCGTCGGGGTTGCTCAGGGTGAGTCCGGTCGTGATCCCCGACAGCACCGCGCCCAGCGCCACGCCGGCGAGTGTCAGGCGGATGGGGTCGGCGGCGCCGCGCCCCGACGATCCGACGAGGTAGACCGCCACGGTCACGACGACCGCGCCGAGGAACGCCAGCCAGACGTACTCCTGGGGGCCGTGCAATCCCAGCAGCGCGACGCCGAGGGCCACTGCCAGGGCGGCGCCCGCGTTGACGCCGAGGATCCCGGGGTCCGCGAGCGGGTTGCGGGTGTACGCCTGCACGAGGGCGCCGGCGACGCCGAGGGCGACCCCCGCCGCGATCCCTGCCACGGTGCGGGGGATGCGCAGTTCGACGAGAACGAAGCGCGTCTCGGAGGTGCCGCCCCCAGTGACCGCGCGCCACAGCTCGTCGAGGGGCAGCGGATTCGCGCCGATCGTGAGAGAGAGCGTGACCGCAAGGAGAAGAGCGACGCCGAGCGCGAGGATGCCGACGGCCGGCAGGCCGCGGCGACGCCGTCGAGGCGGAGCCGTGGCCGGCCCCGCCTCGGTGGTGACCGTCATCGCCTCTTTTCGAGGTGCTTCTCGATGTCGTCGAGCACGGCGTGGGCGCCCTTGGGCCCGACGCCTGAGACCCAGTAGCTCGTGTCGACGAGGGTCACCTGCGGGAATGCGGCGGCGTTCTGGGTGAGCGCCGCGGGAATCGTGCCGGCGTCGTCGACATCGGCGGTCGTGACGAAGACCTCGTCGGCCTGCGCGTCGAGGACGTTCTCGGGGGAGATGTCGGCCTGCAGACCGTCGGCCCAGTCCTGATCGGGGATCGTGTAGCCGACGCACTCCAGCAGGCTGCCGGCGAACGAGACCGGTCCGTAGAGGCTCAGCGTCGTCTCGTCGCGCGGACGGATGAGCTGCGCCGTCTGACCGTCCACACCGTACTCGTCGGCGATGCTCGCGCAGCGCTCGTCGACCGAGGTCAGCAGATCGGCGACCTCGTCCTCCTTGTTCAGCGCCTCGCCGATCAGCAGGGCGTTGTCGCGCCAGGGGTCGGCCTGGGTCTCGATGAAGACGGTCGGTGCGATCGCGGAGAGCTGCTCGTAGAGCGCGGAGTGGCGCGCCTCGGTGCCGAGGATCAGGTCGGGCTTCAGCGCCGCGATGGCCTCGAGATCCGGCTCGGGGACTGTGCCGACGGCCTCGACCCCATCCGCATCGAGATAGGCGGGGGTGGTGCTGACGTTCGAGGCCACGGCCGCTCCGACCGGTGTGATGCCCACCGCGACGGCGGTGTCGAGCTCGAGCGGCTCGAGGGTGACGACGCGCTCCACATCGGTGGGCACCTCTGTGGTGCCTCGGGCATGCGTCACCTCACGGACGGCGGCCGTGTCGTCGGCGACGTCGGCCGACGGGGCCTCGGTGCCGGTCGAGCATCCGCTCAGGAGCAGGATCGCGGATGCCGTGAGAGCGAGCAGGGGGAACGGGGAGCGTCGAGCGCGTGCGGGCACGATGAGGGCCTTTCGAGGACGGGGTGTTAGGTAATGCTAACCAATCCTCGGATCCCGGTGCCACTTGCGTAGAAGGGCGGGCCGGGCTGCGCAGCCTCGGCCCGCCCTCGATCCGCGAACGATCAGACGACCGCGGGAACCAGTGTCTGACGCTGCGCGCCGAGCCCGTCGATCCCGATCTCCACCACGTCTCCGGCACGGAGGTAGGGGAACCGGCCGGAGAGGGCGACGCCCTGGGGCGTGCCGGTGTTGATGAGGTCGCCCGGCTCGAGCACGAGATACTGCGAGAGGTGATGCACGATCTGCGCGACGGTGAAGATCATGTCCGCCGTGTTCGAGTCCTGACGGGACTCGCCGTTGACGGTCGACCACAAACGCAGGTTCTGCGGGTCGACCTCGTCGGCGGGCACGAGCGCCGGGCCGAGCGGGTTGAAGGTCTCGGCGTTCTTGCCCTTCGACCACTGTCCGCCGGACTGCTCCACCTGGAAGGCGCGCTCCGAGACGTCGTGCGACACGACATAGCCGGCGACGTGCTCGAGCGCCTCCTCAGGGCTGGACAGATAGCGGGCGCGGGTGCCGATGACGACGCCGAGCTCGACCTCCCAGTCGACTTTCTCGGCACCCGGCGGGATCAGCACGTCGTCGAACGCGCCGACCACGGTATTCGGATGCTTGTGGAAGAGGATCGGCACCGATGGCGGGGCGTCGCCCGATTCGGCGGCGTGCGCGGCGTAGTTCTGGCCGATGCAGAGCACGGCCTGCGGGCGGGCGATGGGAACGCCCACCCGCAGCAGATCGGCGCCCTCGAACACGGGCAGCTCGCCGGCGTCCAGCGCGGAACGCGTGCGACCGATGCCGTCATCGGCGAGGAAGGCGCCGTCGATGTCGGCGGTCAGACCGTCGAGGCGGAGGATGCGGCCGTTGTGGCGCACCGCGGGGGTTTCGGCGCCGGCATCGCCGAGTCGGAGGAATTCCATGTGTCGTGCTCCTGGTCAGTGCGGATCAGTGGGTGTAAGGGCGGTGCTTCTGGATGGCATCCGACAGCTCGACGCCGAATCCGGGCGTCTCCGGCACTTTCAGGCGTCCGTCGACCGGAACCGGCTCGCCGACGAGCATCGGCGAGAACATCGGCACGACCTCCTCGGCTGTCGGGTGCATCATGAGGAACTCCGCGAACGGGCTATTCGTGCGGGTCACCACGAAATGGTACGAGTACACCGAGGAGCCGTGCGGCACGACCATGGTGCCGTGCGCGTCGGCCAGGGCCGAGATCTTGATGAGCTCGGTGATGCCGCCGCACCAGCCGACGTCGGGCTGGATCAGGTCGACCCCGGTCTCCAGCAGTTGGCGGAAGCCCCATCGGGTGGCCTCGTGCTCGCCCGTGGTGATCATCATCGACGAGGGCGCGCGCTTGCGGAGCTCGGCGTAACCCCAGTAGTCGTCGGGGATCAGCGCCTCTTCGAGCCACTTCAGGCCGTAGTCGGATGCCGCGTGCGCGAGGCGGGTGGCGTAGTCGACGTCGAGCGCCATCCAGCAGTCGTACATCAGCCAGAAGTCGTCGCCGACCTTCTCGCGCATGTCGGCGAGCATCGCGATGTTCTTCCGCAGGCCCTCCTCGCCCTCGGCGGGGCCGTGGTGCAGCGGCATCTTGCCGCCGATGAAGCCGAGCTCCTTGGCCCTGTCGGGGCGGGCGCCCGTGGCGTAGAACTGCAGCTCATCGCGCACAGGGCCGCCCAGCAGCTCGAACACGGGCACCTGGCGGATGCGGCCGAGCAGGTCGTAGAGGGCGAGGTCGACGCCGCTGATCGCGTTGAGCACGACTCCCCGGCGTCCGTAGTAGAGCGTCGACTTGTACATCTGGTCCCAGATGCGCTCGATATCGGTGACCGCGCGACCCTCGAGGAAGCGCGCGAGGTGCTTCTCGACGATGAAGGCTCCGATCTCGCCGGCCGTCGTGACGGAGAAGCCGACGGTGCCGTCGCTGGCCTCGATCTCGACGACGAGCGTGCCGAGCACGTTGATCCCGAAGCTCTGACGTGACTGCCGGTACTCCGGATACACGCTCATCGGCGTCGCGATGTGGTCGTCGATCCAGTGCTCAGCGCCCTGGTCGTGATAGTCCGCTCCGCCGCCGCGCACCGTGTAGGCGCGGACCTCGCGGATCGTGGGGGTGCCGGTCATCGTGTGAGTTCCTCTCGGTCGAACCGGACAAGGACCTTGCCCGGGGTGCCGTCGCCGGCGGCGAGTGCGGCGAAGGCGGAGTCCGCCTCGGTGACGTCGATCTCGCGGCTGATGAGAGCGCGGTACGTGTCGGGGTCGCCGCCGATGATCCGGGCGGCGTGCGTGAAGTCCGCGGATCCGTAGGTGAAGCTGCCGATCAGCGACCGCTCCTCGGTGCTGACGAGGAACGCGTCGAGGGCGATCTGTGGCGATCCCATCCCGACGAGGCAGATCGGAGCGCCGAGCACGGTGCTCGTGAGCGCATCGCGCACGGTCGGGGTGATGCCGACCGCGTCGATCGCCGCGTCGGCGAGTCCGCCGCGCTCGTGCAGCTGGTCGACGACCGAGCCCAGGGAGGGATCGACGACCTCGGCGCCGAGCTTCTGCACGAGCTCTCGGCGCGCGGCATCCGTCTCGCTGACGATGATCGCCCGGGCGCCGGCGTCGCGCAGAGCGATGACCACGGACTGTCCGATGGGCCCGCCGCCGATCACGAGTACGCGGCCGAGGCTGTCGGCGGGCAGGCGCCGCACGGCGTGGACGGCGACCGCCAGAGGCTCGATCAGCGCGCCGAGCTCGATGGGCAGGTCGGCGGGAAGCGTGACGACGTTGCGCGCGGGGACCACGACGTAGTCGGCGAAGGACGCGGGGATCTCCGCCGCGACGCCGATCACGTACTTGCCGGGGTGGTGCTGTTCTCGGCCTGCGTAGGCCTCGGCATCCTCGGCGGGGATGACGACGGGGTTGAACGTCACGGGTGCGCCGACCGCGAGTCCCTCGACACCGGCGCCGAGAGCGGCGATCGTGCCGCTCGACTCGTGGCCCATCACCTGGCCAGGATGGCGCCGGCCGTTCTCGCCGGTGTAGCCGTGCACGTCGGATCCGCAGATCCCCGTGGCGACGACCCTGATGACCACCTCGTCCGGTCCGGGGGAGGGCACGGGGGCGTCGCGGACGTCGAGGCGTCCGATCTCGGTGAGTACCAGCTCGCGCATGGTGGGTCTCCTTGTCTGTGCGGAAGTCTGTGCAGCGGGTCAGCGTCGCCCGGCGGGCGCTGCAGCGTCGAGTCCGACGCCGTCGTTCTCGCGGACGGCGGGGCTGACGATGCGGCTGAGCGCGATCAGTGCTGCGCCGATCAGGGCGATCGAGGCGAGCACGATGAGCCCGGCGCTGTCGCCGAAGGTCGCGTCCGCCCAGTTCTTGAGGATCGGGGCGAGGAATCCGCCGAGGCTGCCGAGCGAGTTGATGAGCGCGATGCCGCTCGCGGCGGCGGCGCCGAGCAGGAACGACGTGGGAAGCGTCCAGAACACGGGCTGCACGGAGATGAACCCGGCTGCGCCGACGCTGAGCGCGGCGAGGGCGACGATCGGGTCCTGGATGACGGCGGAGAGCACGATGCCGAGGCCGGCCGCCGCGAGCGCGCAGGTGGCGACCAGCCGGCGCTGGCCGGTGCTGTCGGCGAGGCGCGAGAGCACGAAGGTGATGATCAGGGCGAAGGTCCACGGGACGGCCGTGAGGAGGCCGACCTCGAGACCGACGGGCTTGCCGACGATCGTGGCGATCTGGGTGGGCAGGTAGAAGGTCACGCCGTAGACGCTCATCTGGATCGTGAGGTAGATGGCGGCGAAGTAGAGCACGACGGGGTTTCCGAGAGCGCGCAGGGCGCCGCGCGGCGAGTGGTTCTGCTTGGCGCTGTCCTCCTCCTCGAGGGCACCGAGAAGGGTGGAGCGCTCGCTCTCGCTGAGCCACTTCGCATCCTTCGGGCCGTTGTCGAGGTAGAAGAACGCGAGGATGCCGACGAGCACGGTGAGGATTCCGGTGATGAGGAACATCAGCTGCCAGCCGTGGATGCCGACCTTGCCGTCGAGGTCGAGCAGGACGCCGGACAGCGGGCCGCCGAAGATGAAGGCGAGCGGCGCGCCGAAGTAGAACAGGCCGTTGACGCGGGCGCGGAACCTCAGCGGGATCCAGTACGTGAGGAAGAGGATGACGCCGGGGAAGAAGCCGGCCTCGGTGATGCCGAGGAGCACGCGGAGGGCGTAGAAGATCCACTCGTTGGTGGCGAAGACCATGAGGGCGGAGACGATGCCCCAGGACACCATGATGCGGGCGAGCCAGATCTTGGCGCCGACCCGGCGCATGATGAGGTTCGAGGGGACCTCGAAGAGGGCGTAGCCGAGGAAGAAGATCCCCGCGCCCAGGGCGTAGGCGGCATCGGAGATGCCGGTGTCGGCCTGCCAGGCGACCTTGGCGAAGCCGAGATTGGCGCGGTCGAGGAACGCGAGGATGTACATGAGCAGAAGGATCGGGATCAGCCGGAGCGTGACCTTGCGGACGATCGCGGCGAGCTCGGGCCGCGCGGGGGACTGAGTGGACATCGGGCATCTCCATTGACGAGGGGGTATCCAATGCGTTCACGTATGTGAACTGAGTGTCCCAGACCTGAACGCGCGATAGTGTGACACATCGCATCTGGCCGCACAACCCATCTGGAGGGCGCATGACGGAACCCGAGACCGGCGCGGTGAAGTCCGCAGGGCGCGCGCTGGAGATCATCGAGCACCTGGCGGATGCCGAGGGGCTGACCTTCCCCGAGCTCGTCACGGCGCTATCGCTGCCCCGGTCGAGCGCGCACGGACTGCTACGGACGCTCGTCGCCGCCGGGTGGGTGGAGTTCGATCCTGCGCGCAAGCGCTACTCGCTGGGCCTGAAGGCCTGGCAGATCGGGCAGCGCTACGACGGTCACCGTCTGCTGCTCGACAACGGTCCGGCGCTCATGGCCGAGCTCACGGACGAGACCGGTGAGACGGTGCAGATGGCGCGCCTCGAAGGCGTCGAGAACGTGTACATCGCGATCAGTCCCTCGCCGAATCCGATGCGGCTCGCCTCGAACGTCGGCATGCGTCTGCACGCGCACGCCACCGGCATCGGCAAGGCGCTGCTGAGCACCTTGAGCGACGAGGACGCCCGTCGGCGCCTGCAGCAGGTGGCGATCCCGCGGCTGACCGCCAGGACGATCACGGATCCGGACGAGATCCTCGCGGCGATCTCGCGGGGGCGAAATCTGGGGTTCTTCGTGGACGACGAGGAGTTCATCGACGGATGCCGGTGCGTGGCCATGCCACTCACCTGGCCGGAGGAGACGGGTGTCGCGGCGGCGCTGAGCATCACGATGCCCACGAGCCGGACCGATGAGACGTGGCCGCACTCGATGGCCGAACCGCTGCGCCGGGTCGTCGTGCGGATGCGCCGTGACATGGGGCTCGTCGCCGAGAGGTCGCCGCACACTTCCGACTGATGCGGGGCACGGCATCCCCTGTGGGTGCCGAGAGAACCGGCGGCTACGCCCCGCGTGGAAAGGCGCGCAGCGCGCGCTCCGCGACCCGCCGGAGCTCCTCGCGCCCGGTCCCGGCCGCCGCCTGGACGGCGAGACCGGCCGAGACCGTCGTGAGGTAGCGCGCGAGCTCCTGCGGATCCTCGTCGGCGCCGAGGTCGCCGGCGCGGACAGCGGCCTCGAAGCGGGCGGCGAAGGCCGCCGTGCCGTCCGCCCGACGCTCCTCGAGGTAGCGGACGATCTCCGCATCATCGGGTGACACCGCCAGGCCGCCCTGGATCGACAGGCATCCGGGCGGCCGCCCCGGCATGGTGATGGCGTCGACGTTGTCGAGCAGGTAGCGCCTCGCCGTGCCGTATGCCGTGGGCTCGGCGAGGGCGTCGGCGACGTAGGCCATATCGACCCTGGCGTATCGGTCGACGGCCAGCTTGAAGGTCTCCTCCTTGCTGCCGAAGGCCCGGTAGAGGCTCGGACGGTTGATGCCCATCGCCTCGGTGAGATCGGTCAGGCTCGTGCCCTCGTACCCCTGGCGCCAGAACACCTCGATGGCTCTGTCGAGCGCCTCGTCCGCGTCGAAGCCGCGGGGCCTGCCCCTCGTCGCCATCCGTCGCCTCCATCTGCCGATCTCCACGTCCTCCGCCGATCTCCAACTTAGGCGAGTCGGCGAGCGGTCAGACCTGGCTGGCCCCGCCGTCGACGTACAGGTCGGTGCCCGTCACGTACGAACTCCGCGGCGACGCGAGGTAGAGCACGGCCTCGGCGATCTCCTCGGGCGAGCCCAGTCGACGCATCGGCACGCCAGCGGCCAGTCCGCCCAGCAGCGCATCGGCCTGCTCGGGTTCTGCGGCGAGACCGCTGAGTCCGGGCGTCGCGATGGGGCCGGGGGCGACGGAGTTCACCCG
Source organism: Microbacterium sp. ZW T5_45 (assembly GCF_044987415.1). Taxonomy (NCBI): domain Bacteria; kingdom Bacillati; phylum Actinomycetota; class Actinomycetes; order Micrococcales; family Microbacteriaceae; genus Microbacterium; species Microbacterium sp. ZW T5_45. Next base: position 22,882 of record NZ_JBJDRJ010000034.1, read on the forward strand.
GATGCCGCGATCGACGAGCTCTGCGGCCCAGCTGCGCGCGAAGCTGCGGATCGCGGCCTTGGACGCGGCGTAGACGCTGAACGCGGGGCTTGCCTTGACGTCGATGTTCGACGAGGTGAGCACGATCGCCGCGTTCGCGTTCGCGTTCAGGTGCGGCAGGGCCGTCTGCACGGTGAGGATCACGCCGCCGACGTTCGACTCGAAGGTCGTGGTGAAGTGCTCCCAGGTGATGTCCTCGATCGCTGCGAACTCGCCCCCTCCGGCGTTCGCGAACACGGCGTCCAGTCCTGCACCGCGCTCGGCGATCGCCTGGAACACGGCGTCGAGCCCGCCCGGTCGCGACACATCGCCCTGCACGGCCGTGACGTCGACGCCGAGCTCATCCGATACGGCCGCCAGCTTGTCCGACGAGCGACCGGCCACGAACACGTGCGCGCCCTCCGCCACGAAGCGGCGCACCACCGCGAGTCCGATGCCCGAAGTGCCCCCGGTCACGAGTGCGGTCTTGTTCTGGAGGTCTCCCATGATGTCTTCCTTTCAATTCTGTACCGTTCGGTACGCAATGAAAGGAGGAACGGCGAGGGTGAGTGTCTTATTCCGTACTGATCGATAAATAATTCGTTCGCGCGACGATTCCCGGACGGCATGACGATTCCCGGATGCTGTCGCGCGAGAGCATCCGCGATTCGTCATCGCTTCCGCATCTCGTCGACGTCGCCCGCGCGGCGACGTCAACGGATACGCCGGGTGTCAGCTTCTGCGACGCAGGCGCCCCTCGGCGAGCATCGGCACCGAGCGCTCACGCGCGGCGCGACGTGCGCTGGCGACCGCGCCCAGCGAGACGACCTCGACGCCCAGCGAGGACGCGATCAGATCCGGCGCCGGCAGATGGAGCTGCTCTGGGAGCACGGCGCGCGCGGCGGCCAGCACCGGCTCGATGCTCGCCGCGACCCCGCCGCAGACGATGACCTTCGCGGGGTCGTACATGCTGCCGAGCACGCCGACGATGCGGGCCACCGACGCTCCGACGCGCGTGCTCACGAGCACAGCATCCGCATCTCCCTCCGAGGCGAGCGCCAGCACCGCACGCGGATCGATGGGCTCGGCATCCGCCATCCGCCCGACCGCGCCGGTCGCCGGGATCGACCCGTCGGCGACGCCGTCGCGCACCGCGTCCTGCAGTGCATAGCCGAGGCCGACCGCCGACTCGACGCCCACGACGTGATCGAACACGACACCCTCTCCGACGCCGCCGTGCGCGCCGTGCAGCAGATGCCCGTCGACGACGACTCCGCCGCCGAACCGCTCCCCGGCGAGCAGGGCCACGTAGTCACGGCATCCGATCGCCGCGCCCTGCGCGCCCTCTGCGACCGCCGCCAGGAGGGCGTCGTTCTTGACCTCGACGATCGGCGCCCACTCTCGCAGCGCCTCGGCGAGTCCGGGGTTCGTCCGCTCCCAGAACCCGTCGGGGTGCGGGGGCGAGACGCCTTTGCGGTTCACCGGGGCAGCGACCCCGGCGCATATCGACAGCACGTCGTCGCGCGTGCGATCCGCCTCGTCGAGTGCCCGCTGCAGCTCCGCGAGGATGACCGTGCGCCGTTCCTGCGGACTGTGCGCACTGTCGAGATCGGTGCGCCGATGCACGAGCGTGGTCTCGAGAGGATCGGCCACGGTGATCGCCAGATGCGTGTCGCCGGCGTCGATGCCGACCACGACACCGAGCTCCGGCGAGAGCGAGAAGCGTCGGGCGGGCCTGCCGGATCGATAGGAGCCGACGGCGCGGGCGTTGGGATGCTCGACGAGGATGCCGGCGTCGAGCAGGATGTCGACCGCATCGATCGCGGTCGAGCGGGTCAGCGAGGTCGCCGACATCGCGTCGGTCGCCGTGAACACCCCGGCCGTCCAGGCGAACTCGAGCATGGAGCCGACGCTCGCGCGCCCCGTGCCGAGACCGGCCGACGTTTCTGTCACCACGCTTGACCTGACCTCTCCTCGAATGAGAGAGTACCGCTGAGCGGAGTAAATTCGCTCACTAGATTTAGTCTACGGATCTATGACTCGGAGGACGACGGTGTCTGTGAAACCCCTACGTCTCGCTGCGGGCGCGACCGCACTGCTGCTGGTGGGTGCGCTCGCCGGCTGCGCGGGCGGCGACGGTCGCGAGACCATCCGCTTCACGTTCAGCAAACGCGAGGCCATCGCGTTCATGAACGACCTCGTGGCGGAGTACAACGCCTCGCAGGACGACGTCCGCGTCGAGATCGACACCTCGGGCGTCGACGTCGTCTCCGCGAGCTTCGTCCGCGGCAACCCGCCCGACATCATGCTCGCCAACTACAACTTCGAGGTGGCGCGCTTCGTGCAGCGCTGCGCGCTGACCGATCTCTCCGAGACGGATGCCGCCGCATCGGTCCGTGAGGACCTGCAGCCGCTCATGGACCAGTACGGATCCTGCGAGGGGCGCACGAGCGCGCTGCCGTACTCGGTGATGGCGGCATCCGTCATCTACAACCAGGAGATCTTCGACCAGCAGGGTCTCGACGTCCCGCAGACCTGGGATGAGCTGATCGCCGTGTGCGAGCAGCTGCAGGCAGCGGGCATCACGCCGTTCTACGGCACCTTCAAGGACGACTGGACCGTCGGTCAGGGCTGGTACGACTATGCGATCGGCGGGTCGGTCGACATCATCGACTTCTTCGATGAGATGAACGCCGAGGGCACCGAGGTCGGCGCGGACTCCGCCGTCTCGTTCCAGAAGGACTTCGCCGAGCCGCTCGACCGGATGACCGAGCTCGCCTCGACGTATGTGAACGAGGATGCCGCGAGTCGCGGCTACGGAGACGGCAACCTCGCCTTCTCGAAGGGCGAGGCGGCGATGTACCTGCAAGGACCGTGGGCGTTCAGCGAGATCGCCAAGACGGCTCCCGATCTGCAGCTCGGCACGTTCCCGCTGCCGATGACCGACGACGCCTCCGACCTCGCGGTGCGCGTCAACATGGACCTCGCCGCGATGATCCCCGAGGGCTCGCGTCACCAGGACGCCGCGCGGGACTTCCTCGAGTTCCTCTACGAGCCCGAGAACATCGAGGCGTACAACGAGTCCCAGCTCGGATTCACCCCGACGACGGATGCTCCGACGCCCAGCGACCCTCGGATCGCCGGCATGACCGAGTACTACGACAGCGGGCAGATCTACCAGGGGCCGTCGGTGCTGGTGCCCAAGACGCTGCCGGTCTTCAACTACGCCCAGGCGATCGTGCTGGGTGCCGACGCGCAGTCGACGCTGCGGACCATGGATGCCGACTGGGCGCGGATCGCGTTCCGCGCACCGGTCGTGAAGTCAGAGGAGTCGGGCGAATGAGCACCACATCCACGATCGTCACCTCGGGTGACCGCACGGTGCGCCGCAGTTCGCGTCGCGTCGAGCCGATCTACTACCTGTTCCTGCTGCCCACCCTGGTGCTGTTCACGCTGGCGATCACCGTGCCGGGTGTCATGGGCATCTTCTTCAGCTTCACCGACTCGATCGGCATCGGCGATTGGAGCTTCAACGGGCTGACGAACTACATCGCGATGTTCAGCGACCCGGCGATCCTGCAGAGCTACCTCTTCACCTTCGGGTTCTCGATCGCGACCGTGATCGTCGTGAACGTGATCGCCTTCCTGCTCGCGGTGGGTCTCACCTCGCGCATCCGCTTCAAGACCGGCCTCCGCACGATCTTCGTGATCCCGATGGTGATCTCGGGCATCATCATCGCCTACGTCTTCAACTTCCTCTTCTCGAACTCCATCCCCGCCGCGGGTGCCGCCACCGGGATCCCGTGGCTCGAGACGAGCCTGCTCGCCAACCCCGATCTCGCCTGGGTCGCGATCGTGATCGTGACGGCCTGGCAAGCCGTGCCCGGCACGCTGCTGATCTACATCGCGGGCCTGCTGTCAGTGCCGGGCGAGGTCTACGAAGCGGCGTCGATCGACGGCGCGAACAAGGCCCAGCAGCTCACCCGCATCACGGTGCCGCTGGTCGCCGGGTACGTGGTGATCAACATCATCCTGGGGTTCAAGGGCTTCCTGAACGCCTACGACATCATCATCGGCCTCACCAACGGCGGCCCCGGCACCGCCACCCGCAGCGTCGCGATGACGATCATCGCGGGCTTCAACGGCGGCGACTACGCCTACCAGATGGCGAACGCGACGATCTTCTTCATCGTCGCCATCCTCATCGCCCTGCTCCAGCTGTCCGTGAATCGCGGAAGGAACGCACTCTGATGTCGACGGAGACACTCACCACCATCCCGGCCTCCGGCCGCCGGCGCCACGTGCGCATGGAGCGCGTGAACTGGTCGGGGACGATCATCCTCATCCTGTGCGCCGTGACGGTGCTGCTGCCGCTGTACGTCACGATCTCGATGGCGTTCAAGACCACGAACCAGGCGGTCGACGGCAACGCGTTCTCCCTGCCGTCGCCGTTCAGCATCGAGGGCTTCGTCGAGGCCTGGAACCTCACGAAGTTCCCGGTCGGTGCGGGCATCTCTCTGCTCGTCACGGCGGGCACCGTGATCGCCACGATCGTGCTCGCGGCCTTCGCGTCGTACGCGATCGTGCGGAACTGGGACAGGAAGCTCTTCCGCTGGTCGTTCTTCTACCTGCTCGCGGCCATGTTCATCCCGTTCCCGGTGGTCGCCCTGCCGCAGATCCAGCTCACCGGACGCGTCGGACTCGATAACCCGTTCGGCGTCATCATCCTCGCGACGATGTTCCAGCTGAGCTTCAGCGTGCTGCTGTTCACCGCGTTCCTGCGATCGATCCCGCTCGAGCTCGAGGAGAGCGCCCGCATCGACGGTGCGACGACGTGGCAGACGTTCTGGCAGCTGATCTTCCCGCTGCTCGCGCCGATGAGCGCCACGGTCGGCATCTTCGCGTTCCTCTACGCGTGGAACGACTTCATGATGCCGTCGCTCATCATCTCCGATCCGGCGCTGCAGACCCTGCCGGTGCGCCAGAACCTGTTCCAGACCCAGTTCAGCAACAACTACAACGTCTCGTTCGCCTCGTACCTCATGGCGATGGCTCCCGCGATCGTGGCCTACCTGTTCACGCAGCGCTGGGTCATGGAGGGCGTGACGCAGGGAGCCGTCAAGGGGTGACCCCGCCTCAGTCCCTGAGCGAGACGAAGGGCCCCGCAAAGATCATCAACGGAGAAGAAGGAGCAGTACCCCTCATGACCGACGTGACCACGGTCGAGAACAGCGCCGAGAACAGCGCCGAGAACAGCGCCGTCGAGAACCGCACGGATGCCGACATCGCCGCTGCCGACGCGGCCTGGTGGCGCCAGGCCGCCGTCTACCAGATCTATCCGCGCAGCTTCGCGGACGCGGACGGCGACGGCATCGGCGACATCCCCGGCATCGTGTCGCGCGCCGACTACCTCGCCGAGCTCGGCATCGACGCGGTGTGGCTGAGCCCGTTCTACCCCTCGGCCCTCGCCGACGGCGGCTACGACGTCGCCGACTACCGCGACGTCGACCCCCGACTGGGAACGCTGGCGGACTTCGACGAGATGGTCACGGCGCTGCACCAGCGCGGCATCCGGGTCGTCGTCGACATCGTCCCCAACCACACCTCGAATCTGCACGCGTGGTTCCAGGAGGCGCTCGCCGCGGGGCGCGGATCCGCCGCACGCGAGCGGTACATCTTCCGCGAGGGGACCGGGCCCGAGGGCGCCGAGCCGCCCACCGACTGGGTGTCGGTGTTCGGAGGGTCTGCATGGGAGCGCGTCGAGGACGGCCAGTGGTACTTCCACAATTTCGCCGTCGAGCAGCCCGACCTCAATTGGGACAACCCCGAGGTGCGCGAGGACTTCCTCACCACTCTGCGGTTCTGGTCGGACCGCGGTGTCGACGGCTTCCGCATCGACGTCGCCCACATGCTGACGAAGGATCTGTCCGAGCCGCTGCCGAGTCGCGCCGAGCTCGACGCGCTGCCCCACGACGGCAACCATCCGCTGATCGACCGCGACGACGTGCACGAGATCTACGCCGAGTGGCGTCGGGTCTTCAACTCCTACGACCCGCCCCGCACCGCCGTCGCCGAGGCCTGGGTCAGCACGCCCGAGCGCCGTGCGCGGTACGCCTCGGCCGAGGGGCTGGGGCAGGCCTTCAACTTCGATCTGCTCGTCGCGGACTTCGATGCGCCGTCGTTCCGGGAGATCATCTCCGACAACCTGGCCCAGGCGGCGAACACAGGATCGTCGACGACGTGGGTGCTGTCGAACCACGACGTCACCCGCCACGCGACCCGCTACGGTCTCGAGCCGCTGAACGGCCGCGCCGTCAAGCAGGGCACCGAGTGGGTCGAGGCCGGCGGTCCCGAGGACCAGCTCGATCGCGAGGGCGGGCTGCGCCGCGCGCACGCGGCGACCCTGCTGATGCTGGGCCTTCCCGGCAGCGCCTACCTGTACCAGGGTGAGGAGCTCGGCCTGCACGAGGTGGCCGAGATCGCACCAGAGCAACGGCAGGATCCCGGCTTCTTCCGCGGCTCCGAGTTCGACCGCCTGGGGCGCGACGGATGCCGCGTGCCGCTGCCGTGGACGGCATCCGGCCCCTCGTTCGGATTCGGCGCGGGCGGCGCGCATCTGCCCCAGCCCGCCTGGTTCGCCGAGTACGCGGTCGAGACCGAGGCGGCGGATGCCGGTTCGACGCTGTCGCTCTACCGGGAGGCTCTGCGGCTGCGCCGTGCGCTGCAGGCGGAGGAGTCGCTCGAGTGGATCGAGACCGGCCGCGCCGACGTACTGCGCTTCGCGCGCCCGAACGGCTGGCAGATCGTGACGAACTTCGGCACCGAGCCCTTCGACCTGGGGGCGGATGCTGCGGACGTCGTGCTCGGCCACGTCGACGGCTCCTCGCTTCCCGGTGAGACCACGGTCTGGATCGCGCCCGCCTCGGCGGCCTGACGGGGCCAGTGCGTGAGCGGGTGACGACCCCCGCCTGACCTGACGAATCGCGGATGCTTCGCCCGAAGGCATCCGCGATTCGTCATCCTTTCCGCGTTTCGTCATCCTTTCCGCGTTTCGTCCTCCTTTCCGCGTTTCGTCTCGGCTGGTCCCGCGGGGCTGCGGCGCGGGCCCGTTCGAAACCACCACTTCGGGGGCCGACACGCCAGTTCGAGGCCCGGTTCGCCGACGCCGTCCTGCTTCTGGCGTGTCGGCACCCAAAGTGGGGTGGGGACAGGAACAGGCCTCGGTTTGATAATGGTTCTCATTAGCGCGTAGAGTGTCTCTCATGAAGAAGCCCGTGATCGCTCTCGCCCTCGCATCCGCCGCCGCCCTCGCGCTGGCCGGATGCTCGTCCACTCCCGCGGCGGGAGAGGGCGACGACAGCGGCCTGATCACGGTCGTCGCGAGCACCAACGTCTACGGCGCGCTCGCCGCTCAGATCGGCGGAGACCGCGTCGAGGTCACCTCGATCATCGACAACGCCGCCAAGGACCCGCACTCCTACGAGGCCACGGCGCGCGACCGCCTGACCGTGCAGGGTGCCGACCTCGTGATCGAGAACGGCGGCGGATACGACTCGTTCATCGACTCGCTGCTCGCCGATGCGCAGGACCCCGCCGTCATCACGGCCGTGGAGTACTCGCACGACTACCCCGAGAACGAGGGTCACGACGAGGAAGAAGGCGAGGATCACGCTCACGACCACACCGAAGAAGAGGGTCACGACCACCTCGAGGGCTTCAACGAGCACGTCTGGTTCGACCCGCACACGGTGAGCCACGTCGTCGAGGCGATCGCCGCCGAGCTCACCGAGCTCGACCCCGACGGCCAGGCCGACTTCGAGGCCGCAGCCGCCGCGCTGAACACCGAGATCGAGGGCTTCGAGGGTGATCTCGAGACCCTCAAGGCCGAGGCGGCCGGTGCGAACGTGATCATCACCGAGCCGCTGCCCGGCTACCTCGCCGAGGCCGCCGGCCTCACCGATGTGACCCCGGAGGGCTTCGCGGAGTCCGTCGAGGAGGGCACCGATGTCGCCCCCGCGACCCTGCTCGAGACACTGAACGTCGTCGAGTCCGGCGATGTCGCCGCCGTGCTCACGACCGCCCAGACCGCGGGGGCCGAGACGCAGAAGGTGCAGGATGCTGCGGAGGACGCCGGCATCCCCGTCGTCGCCTTCTCGGAGCTGCTCGACGACGGATCGTCGTACTCTGAGTGGATGAGTGACGCGATCCAGAGCCTCGCCGCCGCCGTCGCCCCGTGACCGGCGGGAAGGTCCCCGTCCTCGAGGTGACCGGCGCCGCCCTGCAGCGCGGCAACCGCGAACTGTGGTCCGGTCTCGATCTGCGGGTCGAGGCCGGAGAGTTCATCGCCGTGCTCGGTCCGTCGGGATCGGGCAAGACCACGTTGCTGCGCAGCATCCTGGGCCTCCAGCCGCTGTCGGCCGGCAGCATCCGCGTCGACGGCGAACCGGTCCGGCGGGGCAACCGTCGCATCGGGTACATCCCGCAGCAGCGCGCGATCGCCCCCGACACGAGCATGCGAGCGCGCGATCTCGTCGCCCTGGGCGTGCAGGGCAGCCGCTTCGGCCTTCCTCTGCCGCACCGCGGGGATCGCGCGAAGGTCGACCGGCTGCTCGACGCGGTCGGCGCCTCGCACTATGCCGACCGCCGGGTCGGGCTTCTCTCGGGGGGCGAGCAGCAGCGGCTCCGGGTGGGGCAAGCCCTCGCCGATGAGCCCTCGCTGCTGCTCTGCGATGAGCCGCTCTCGGCGCTCGACCTCGCCAACCAGGTCGCGGTGACCGACATCATCGACCGGCAGCGCCGCGAGCGTGACGCCGCGGTGCTGTTCGTCACCCACGACATCAACCCGATCCTCGGCCGTGTCGACCGGATCCTCTACATCGCCAATGGGCGGTTCCTGCTCGGCACGCCCGACGAGGTGCTGCAGACCCGAGTGCTCACCGACCTGTATGGCACGCCCGTGTTCGTGCTGCGCGCCGGCGACCGGCTCGTGGTGGTCGGAGTGCCCGACACCGAGCCCCACCATCATCACGATGACGAGGAGCACGAGCACGGGAGCGCCGCATGAGTGGCGAGCGGGTGCTGATGGCAGCCGGAGCTGCGGGGCACGACGAGCGGATGCTGTCGGCCGCAGCTCGATTCGGGTGGCAGAGGCCGCGGATGCTGTCGGCCGCAGCCGGGATCGCGGCGCAAGAACTGCGGATGCTGTCGATTTCTGCGGCCTTGATCGCGGATTCTGGCCGCAGAAGTCGGGAATCACCGCAATTCGTGAAAGGCGCAGCCGCATGAGCCCCGCGATCGGCCTCGTCTCGACCGGCATCGTCTCGGCCGTGGACTGGAGCGACGTCTTCTCCTTCCAGGACTACGGCGCCCTCGTGGCCCTGCTCGCGAACTCGATCATCGCCGGAGCGGTGCTCGGACTCGTCGGAGGCCTGATCGGCGTGTTCGTGATGCAGCGCGACCTCGCCTTCGCCGTGCACGGAGTGAGCGAGTTGTCGTTCGCCGGTGCGGCGGCGGCGCTGCTGTTCGGCGGCAGCGTCGTGGCCGGATCGCTCGGCGGCGCCCTCGTCGCCGCCATACTCATCGGCGTGCTCGGGGCGAAGGCCCGCGATCGCAACTCGATCGTCGGCGTGCTCATGCCGTTCGGCCTCGGTCTCGGCATCCTGTTCCTGTCTCTGTACGAGGGCCGCAGCGCCAACCGATTCAGCCTGCTCACCGGCCAGATCGTGTCGGTGTCGAGCCCCGACCTCGGCTGGCTGATCGGCATCAGCGTCGTCGTGCTGCTCGGACTGCTGCTCATGTGGAACCCGCTCCGATTCGACTCGCTCGACCCGGAGTCCGCCGCCGCACGAGGCGTGCCGACACGCCTCGTGAGCCTCGTGTTCATGGTGCTGCTGGGGCTGATCGTCGCGGTCGCGGTGCACATCATCGGCGCCCTGCTCGTGATGGCCCTGCTCGTGACGCCCGCCGCTGCGGCGATGCGGGTGGCAGCAGGGCCGGTCGTGGTGCCGGTGCTCGCTGCGCTGTTCGGCTTCACGGCCGCGGTCGGCGGCATCCTGCTGGCTCTCGCCGGCACGCTGCCGGTGAGCCCCTACATCACCACGCTGTCGTTCCTCATCTACGGGATCTGCTGGCTGGTCCAGCGCGCGCGGGGCGGCGTGCGGCGCGTGCGGGCATAGCGCTCGCCCTTGTCGACTTCGCGTGCACTCGGCGAGTGCACGGCGTATTGGCGTCAGGATGCTGTGCACTCGGTGGGTTCCCGTGCACTCGGTGCGTGGATGTCCTGCGGAGCGCGAAGATCCCGTGCGCTCGGTGCGCGCACGCGAGTGAAAGAAGCGGCCGGCGGAGGCTCCCAGCGCCGAATAAGCCCTGACGAACTAGGATTCTTTACATGGCTCAGCGGAACACCTGGCAGCGCGAACGCGTGCGCGAAGCGCTAGCCGACGCCCGCGGATTCGTCAGCGCGCAGAGCCTGCACGCCGGCCTCCGTGAGGAGAACACCGGCATCGGCCTCGCGACCGTGTATCGCGCGCTCGCCGGGCTCGCCGCATCCGGCGACGCCGACTCGTTGCAGAGTCCCGAGGGTGAGGCCCTCTACCGTGCCTGCACCACGCAGGGCCACCACCACCACCTGATCTGCCGCAACTGCGGACTCACGGTCGAGATCGAGGCCACCGACGTCGAGCAGTGGGCGCATCGCACCGCCGCACTGCACGGATTCACGGATGCCGCGCACGTCGTCGACATCTTCGGACTCTGCGCTCCCTGCACCAACAAGGCCGCGGCCGCGAAAGCCACCGCGTGAGCACGGCGACCGCGCCGCGCGCACAGCGCCTGAGCCGTCCACCGCGGTCTCCGTGGATCGGCATCGGACTCGGTGCCGCGATCGTCATCGCCCTGTTCCTCGTCGACGGCTTCCTGCCCACGCTCTACACGGCCTCGCTGCCGAACCGCGTGCAGGACGGTCTGACGCTCGCGATGAGCGTGCTCATCGAGGCGCTGCCGTTCGTCGTGCTCGGCGTGCTGCTCTCGATCGTCGTGCAGGTCTGGCTGCCGGCCGACGTCATCCACCGCTGGCTGCCGAAGCGGGCCTGGGCCCGCCGCGCGGTGCTCTCGCTGCTCGGGATGCTGATCCCCGTGTGCGAGTGCGGCAACGTGCCCTTCGCCCGCGGTCTGATGATGCGCGGCCTCGCTCCCAGCGAAGCGATGACGTTCCTCATCGCCGCGCCGATCGTGAACCCGATCGTGATCCTCACGACGCACGCCGCGTTCGGCTTCGATGACGGCATCCTCGTCGCCCGACTCGTCGGCGGCTACCTGATCGCGAACCTCATCGGCTGGCTCTACAGCCGCCACCCCTCGCCCGACGCCATGCTCACGCAGCGCTTCATCGACACCTGCGAGCGCGTGTCGCACGAGCCGGGGACACCGGTGCGACGCAGCCTCACCCAGTTCCTCGTCGAGCTGCGCGCCGTCATGCCGGCCCTCGTGATCGGCTCGGCTCTCGCCGGCGCCGTGCAGGTGCTCATCCCGCGCGACGTGCTGCTGGCCATCGGGTCGAACCCCGTGCTGTCGATCATCGCGATGATGGCGCTCGCGATCACGGTCGCGATCTGCTCGAACGTCGACTCCTTCTTCGTCCTCTCGTTCGCCTCGACCTTCTCCGCGGGGGCGATCGTCGCCTTCCTGCTCGTCGGACCCCTCGTCGACGTGAAGATGCTCGCGCTCATGCGCACGACCTTCACGACCCGCACGCTCGCCGGCATCGTCGCCGTGGTCGTGCTCGCGGCCTTCGCGATCGGGATCGGGGTGAACGTCTTTGTCTGACCACGTCCACGATCACGACCACGCACCCTCGCGCGCCCGCCTGCTGGGCGCTCGCTGGCTCGGCATCGGTCTCGCCGCCGTGCTCTCGGTCGTCACGCTCGGGCTCGGCGTCACCGGCCGTCTCACGCTCTACATCAGCCCCGAGTCGGTCTGGTTCGCCTGCGCGGCCGCCGTCGTCACGCTCATCGGCGCGGTGTGGTCGTTCACCCTGCCGCTCGGCGAGGAGGACGGGCACGACCACGGGCACGATCACGGGTCGAGCAGCGCGATCGGTACCACGGCGACCGTCACCGGCGGCGTGATCGCCTCGGGCGTCGTCGTCGCCGCGCTCGTGCTGCCGCCGGCATCCCTCTCGGTCGAACTGGCGATGTCGCGCGCGGGGGAGTCCTCCGCCCTGTTCGCCGGAGCCGACGACGTCACTCTCGGCGTCGCCGACACGAGCACGTTCGGCATCGGCGACTGGGCCAGCGTCTTCGCCACCTCGACGAACACCGCGTCATACGACGGGACGACCGTCACTCTGACGGGCTTCATCACTCCCGCGGACGGCGACGGCGTGAACCTCACGCGCCTGGTCATCACGCACTGCGTGATCGACGCCCAGCCCGCGAACGTGCCGGTCACGATCGAGGCGGGCGAGTACGACACCGGCCAGTGGGTGCAGGTCACGGGCACCGTCAAGGAGGGCGCCGACGGCGCACTGCACGTCGACCCGACCTCGGTCGAGGCGATCGACGAGCCGGAGGAGCCCTATGAGTACTGACGACGAGCGCCCCGAGGCGCCCGCCGTTCCGCGCACGCGTGCCGAGATGCGCGCCGCGCGCGAGGCGGCCGCGGCGGCGGAAGCGGATGCCGTCGCGCCGGCGACCGCAGACGCCGAGCCCCTTTCTCCGGTCCCTGAGCGCCCTTCGTCTCGCTTCGCTCGCTCAGGAACCGGTGGCGGCGAGACCGCTCGCTCAGCAACCGGTGGGGAAGTGCCCGGTGCGGAAGCTTCTTCCTCGTCGGTTCTGGACGAGGGGGGCGTTTCGTCTCGCTTCGCTCGCTCAACGACCGGTGGGGAAGAGACCGGTGCGGAAGCTTCTTCCTCGTCGGTTCTGGACGAGGGGGGCGTTTCGTCTCGCTCCGCTCGCTCAACGACCGGGGGAGAGGCCCCGCGGAACCGGCGGTTCCTCATCGCGCTCGGCGCGGTACTCGGCATCCTCGTCCTCGTCGGCGCCGGACTCGGGGTCGTCAGCCTCACGCAGGGACCGCGCATCTCCGAGGTGCAGGTCGACGCGCAGCATGCGATCGAATCCAGCGGCAGCCGGCTGATCCTCACCGCGAACCAGTCGCTCTCCGCGATCGACGAGTCGCAGGTCACGATCGACCCGGCCGTTCCCTTCACGCTCGATGCGGCGGGCCGCGGCGTCGGCATCCGCTTCACCGTCCCGCTCGACGACTCCACGACCTACACCGTCACCGTCGCCGACGTGACGTCCACCGGCGGCGGCCCGAGCGCCACCCTCTCGACGAGCTTCACCACGCCCGAGTCCTCCCTCTTCATCCTGAACCGCGATCCCGATGGCGAGGACAAGATCTTCCGCACCGACCTCGCCGGTGAGGGCGTGCCCGTGTTCGCGGCCGACAAGATCGACGATTTCCGTGCGACGGCCACCCAGCTCGTGGTCTCGGTCGAGGAGGACGACCTCTCCAAGCTCTACGTCATGAAGCGCGACGGCAGCGACGAGCGCGAGCTCGAGCTTCCGGGCAAGGGCTACATCGGCTCGATCCAGGTCTCGGAACGCGGCGGATTGGTCGGCTACACCTACTCCGATGAGGATCTCAGCGATACGCAGGGCCGAGCGAGCGTGCTCGTGACGCAGTCGCTGTCGGGCGAGGGCGAGCCCGAGATCGCCGAGGTCGGCGACACCGAGGCGAACATCCTCGTGTGGCAGTTCGTGCCCGACTCTGCCGCCATGCTGTTCATCGACTTCGACGGCGCGCTGTCGCTGATCGACCACTCCAGCGATGCGGGCGTGCAGTCCCTGGGGCTCGCCTCCGACATCCTGGGGGTCTCGCGCGGCACGTACACCGCGCTGGTCCAGCGCCTCGACCTCTCGATCGTCGAGCTCAATCTCGCCGACGGCTCCGAGGCGCCGCTCGAGGCCTCGAACCCCGACTTCGGCACCGCGAGCTCGATCGTTCCCTTCCCCGGCGGTACGCTGCGGCACGTCGCCTCCTACGGCGCCGACGGTCTCCCGGAGGGGCAGGCGATCGTCCGCGTCGACGACGACGGCACCGCCACGAAGATCGCCGAGGTCGCCGGCACCGACACGATCCTGCAGGCGTGCGCCTCGCCGAGCGGGCAGTACGCGGCGGTCTCGATCGCACCGGATCTCACCACCAACCGCTACGACCAGATGCTTCTGCCCCTGCCGCAGACGATCGAGACGCACATCATCGATCTGCGGTCGGGTGACGAGCTCGTCGCTCTCACCGGCTTCGACGCCTCCTGGTGCGCGACCGCGCCCCAGTACTGATGCGCGACCGCGCCCCAGTACTGATGCGCCGCGCCGTTCGCGAAGACCTCGCGGGGCTCCCGATCGAGGTCGCGCCCCTGCTGCTCGGCGGAGAGCTGCGCACGTTCGTCGCCGGCGAGGAGGTGCGCCTGCGCATCACCGAGGTCGAGGCCTATCACGGCAGCGGCACGGGCGCGGTGCCCGACCCGGGATCGCACGCCCGGATGGGCCGCACGGCCCGCAATGCGACCATGTGGGGCGAGCCCGGTCACCTCTACGTGTATCTGAGCCACGGCATCCACTCCTGTGTGAACGTCGTCTCGGGGCCGGAGGGACAGGCCGGCGGAATCCTGCTGCGGGCGGGCGAGGTGGTGCACGGAGCGGATGCCGCCGCGCGTCGGCGCCGTGCAGAGCCGCCCCTGAGCACCACGGCCCGGAGGGATCTCGCCCGCGGACCTGGGCGTTTCGGTCAGGCTTCGGGGCTGCGGCATCCGCTGCACGACGGCATCGATGCGATCACCGGCGCCGAGTGGCACGGCGCGACCGCAGAACTCTGGCTGGGGCATCCGCTCTCCGACATCGCGTCGGGCCCGCGGGTGGGCGTCGCGGGGCTCGCCGGCACGGATGCCTTCCCTTGGCGTTTCTGGATCGCGGGCGACCCGAGCGTCTCGCCGTTCCGCTGGGGGCGCGGCGCGCAGGCGGCTCAGGCCGAGCTCGACGGCGTCTGACGGGGCGCGCGCCCCCGTGGCGGCATCCGAGCGGGAGGCCGTGCGGGTCTGAACACCGATCCGTGCTAGGCTGACTCTTTGTCTGCGCACACTCCTGTGCGTAGTTCGTGTGCCTCCCTCTTCGTATCCGAGAAATCGGCTGGTGGTGGGTGGCGCGCAGACAAGGGATCTTGGGTGAGGCCGTCCGGCCTCACGGTAGAGAAGGAGTCACATCATGGCCGCAGTGTGCCAGGTGACCGGTGCTGTTCCCGGCTTCGGTCACAACGTTTCGCACTCGCACCGCCGGACGAAGCGCCGCTTCGACCCGAACGTGCAGAAGAAGACGTATTTCGTTCCGTCGCTCGGTCGTAAGATCACGCTCAACGTGTCCGCCAAGGGCATCAAGGTGATCGACGTCCGCGGCATCGAGAACGTGGTCAAGGACCTCCAGGCGAAGGGTATGAAGCTCTAATGGCCAAAAAGGCTCAGGACATCCGTCCGATCATCAAGCTGCGTTCGACCGCGGGCACGGGTTACACCTACGTCACGAAGAAGAACCGCCGCAACACCCCCGACCGCCTCGTGCTGAAGAAGTACGACCCGGTCATCCGTCAGCACGTCGAATTCCGAGAGGAGCGTTGATCAATGGCTAAGAAGAGCAAGATCGCTCGCAACGAGCAGCGCAAGGTCATCGTCGAGCGTTACGCCGAGCGTCGCGCCGAGCTGAAGAAGACCCTGGTCGACCCGAACGCCACCGACGAGGCCCGCGAGGCCGCTCGCGTCGGCCTGCAGAAGCTGCCGCGCAACGCGTCGCCGGCTCGCGTGCGTTCGCGCGACGTCATCGACGGCCGCCCCCGCGGTGTCCTCACGAAGTTCGGCATCTCGCGTGTCCGCTTCCGTGACATGGCACACCGTGGCGAGCTGCCCGGTGTGACCAAGTCGAGCTGGTAAGCATCGCACTCTGAAAGGGGCGAGGATCTTCGGATCCTCGCCCCTTTCTGTGTGCGGGGTATGCCGCTGCAGCGGGCTCACGTTCGGGAGGAGAACTCGCGTTCGGGCTGAGGAAAGTGAGGGATGCTTCAGCCCGAGTGCGAGTTTCCCTCCCGTGGTGCGGGCGACACCATTCGTGCACAAATCGGCATTCCGGGTTTCTGTCCCCGGAGTCCGCGTTCCGGGGGCGAGGGGGATGCGCGCAGCGAGCATCATCGACGCATGGATCCGGTCGCTGCGTTGATGGTTCGTGAAGGGGTCGCGCGTGTCGAAGCACTTCGCCGCGCCGGAGTCTCGGTCCACGCGCTGCGCAGAGCGCGGGAGCAGGGTCGAATCGTCTCCGTGCGGCGGGGATGGGTCGCTTTGCCCGGCGCTGATCCGCACCTGGTGGCGGCTGCTCGTCGAGGCGTCGTGCTCAGCTGTGTGACCCTCGCCGCACGGCGAGGTCTCTGGGTGCTCGACGCGAGTGAGCCGCATGTCGCCGCGCCTCCGACCGCCGGTCATGTGACGACGACGCGAGGTGTCATCCATTGGAACGCCCCACTCGTCGAGCGTGACCCCGACTCCTGCGAGGACTCGCTCGAGAATGCGCTGGTCATCATCTCGAAGTGCCAGCCGTACGAGAGCGCGTTGGCCACGTGGGAATCCGCGCTGCGTGGCGGAGCGGTGGATCCCGGCATCCTGGCGCGCCTTCCGCTCCCGCCGACGGCCAGGCGGCTGCTCGACGACGCCCGCCCGTTCGCGGATGCCGGTACCGAGACGATTCTCCGGACGAGACTGCGCTGGCTGAAGGTTCCGATCACCCCGCAGGTGTGGATACTCGGCCACACCGTCGACTTCCTCATCGGCGAAAGGCTCGTGATCCAGATCGACGGCGGTCATCATGTCGGTCCTCAGCGGACCAGCGACATCACCCACGATGCGTTGCTGAAGCTCCATGGATTTCACGTCATCCGCATCGGGTATGACCAGCTCATGAACCAGTGGCCCGAGGTGCAGCGCATCATCCTCGCCGCCATCGGACAGCGTCTTCACCTCGCGGCGTGAGCCGTCGAGGCCGGCAGCACCTGTTCGGGAGGAAGACTCCCGCTCGGGCTGAGGATTCCCGCTGCAATCTCAGCCCGAACGCGAGTTTCCCTCCCGAACGGAGGATCGCCGACCGCAGAACCGCACACGCGAGTCACGCGACTGCGGCGCCTGCATGGGAGACGGACCAGTTCAGCGCAGCATCCGCGATCTCCTCCCAGCCGTCCTGACTGACGAGACGGTGGGTGCGACCGGGGTACTCGATGCGCTCGACGACCGAGGGGCTGCCGGTCGCGCGGTACTTCTTCTCGATGGCCCGCACGATGGCCGGCGGCACGACGTGGTCGATCTCGCCGGCGATCAGCAGCAGGGGAGCACGATCGGCCCTGGCATAGTCGACGTGCGTCACTCCGCCCTTCTCGTTCAGCACCGAGGTCACGCCCTCGAAGAACACCCGGTTGTAGGAGTTCACGGCGTACTGCTCCCACAGCTCGTCGGATGCCGCACGCGACAGGTCGTTGCCGAAGGTGAAGTGGAAGTGCCGCTTCGACAGCGGCTTCGCACCGTTGCGGCCGAAGGGGTTCGACAGGATCGGGGTGCCGGTCCACAGGGTCGAGAGCGGGAGGGCGGTGACTCCTGCGGTCTGCCCGGGTGCGACGCCCACGTAGGCGGACCCGAGTCCGCGGTCGGCGAGCATCTGCGTGATCACGCCGCCGAAGGAGTGGCCCATGATGATCGGCTTCACAGGCAAGGCTCGGATGATCCGCTCGTAGTGGTCGGCGATCTCCTTCAGACCGATGCCCTTCAGGGCCGACGGGTCGCGGCGGATGTCGGCGACGGTGCGGTCATCGATCCCGGGCCAACCGGGGACGATCACCTCGTGGCCCTTCGCGCGGAACCGCTCTGCCCAGGTGTCCCAGCTCTTCGGCGTCATCCACAGTCCGTGGATCAGGACGATCGGGGTCTTCTCGGTGCTGCTCATGTGTTCTTCTCCTTCGGTTCCGAACCCGCCGTGTGCGGGTGCTGTATGCTGATAGTAGACCGAACGTTCTATCTATCGCAATCATTCCGAGAAGAAATCTCACGGACCACGAAAAGCCGCGCGCGGATGCCGCGGGTCGATGCCACGATGAGAGAGGACCGATCATGAACGCCACGACCTCGAAGCGCCCCAGCCCTGCCAGAGCCCGCCTCATCGACGCCGCCACGCGCCTGTTCTACGAGGAGGGCATCCATGCGGTCGGCGTCGACCGCATCATCGGCGAGGCGGAGGTGACCAGGGCGACTCTCTACAAGCAGTTCGGCGGCAAGGAGGAGCTCGTGCTCGCCTACCTCCGAAACGAGGACGAGATGCTCCGGATGCTGTTCGCCGAGGCGGGATCGGCGGTGTCCGACCCGGATCAGCTGTTGGACGCCGTGATCGAGGGGATCGCCTCGGACATCCGCGAGCACCACACCCGCGGCTGCCCGTTCATCAACGCTGCCGCCGAGTACCCGGACGCCACAGGCCCGGTGCGCGAGCTCATCGCCGAGCATCGCGAATGGTTCCGTGCCACGCTCGAGGAGGTCTCGGAGGCGGCAGGGCTGGAGAGCCCTGCGGATGCTGCAGCATCGCTCGTCCTTCTGCGCGACGCAGCGCTCGCCGGTGGATATCTCGATGGCGACGCCCGCGTCGCGCCCGCCTTCGAGCGCACCGCGCGCTCGGTGATCGAGGCGCACCGGGCGCGCTGAGCCCTCTCACGTTCGGGAGGAGAACTCACGTTCAGGCTGAGGTTCTGGGGGGATTCCTCCGCCCGAGTGCGGGTTCTCCTCCCGACGTGCGGGCGCACGAGCCGGGTGTCCTCCCCGCGGAAGGACCGTCCGGAACCCCCGAATCCTGTGACTGAAGTGGCAAAAGTGGCGCGACACGCCTTGAATTCGGGCAAAATCCGCGAAATGACGCGGAAAAGTCCGTGGTGGTTGGTACATTCAAGGCGGTCACTCGACCAGGAGCATCCGCTCCACCACACACAACGATGCGACGGGATCCTCGTCGCTGGAGGATGACATGGCTGACAAGTCCATCACCAAGACCGAGCTCGTCGCGAGCATCGCTTCCGCCACGGGCCAGAGCCAGGCCACCGTCTCCGGTGTCCTCGACTCCCTCTTCGCCACGGTCTCCGACGCTGTCGCCAAGGGCAGCAAGGTCTCCATCCCGGGCTGGATCTCGTTCGAGCAGGTCGACACGGCCGCTCGCACGGGCCGCAACCCGCAGACCGGCGCCGAGATCAAGATCCCCGCTGGCAAGCGCGTCAAGGTGACCGCCGGCTCCAAGCTGAAGGCAGCCGTCAAGTAAGACCGCTTCTTCTGCGAAGGCCGTCGCCCCTCGGGCGGCGGCCTTCGCGCGTTCGGGGAGCGGGTCCCGGCGGCCGGATGCCGGTCGGTCACCGCCCTTGCGCGGCTTAGGCTGGAAGGATGAGCACCCGACCCGCGCAGACAGTGCCTTCGGCGTACCGTCTGGCAGGCCTCGGCATCCTCACGATCGCCGCGATCGTCGGCGTGCTGATCGCCCTCGCCTACGGCGGCGGCGCGGATCCTCTTCTCATCGGCGGGGGCACGCCGTTCGTCCGCTGGTCGTTGCCGATCGTGAAGCTCGTCATGAACGTCGCAGCGGCAGCGATGCTGGGATCCCTCGTGCTCGCGCTGTTCGCCCTGCGCAGCGGCGAGAAGTCCTTCGACACCGCGCTGAACGTGTCGTCGGCGGGCGCCGCCCTCTTCACCGTCTCGGCGGGGGCGACCGGGTTCCTCACCTTCATGGACGCCTTCAACCCGAAGCTGAGCGCCGATCCGCTGTTCGGCGCCCAACTCGGCGACTTCCTGCTGAAGGTCCCCCTCGGCCAGTCCTGGCTCATCACGACCGTGATGGGATCCGTCATCACGGTGCTCGTGTTCGCCTGGCGCTCGTGGACCGCGACGCTGCTCACGGCGATCCTCGCCGCGGCATCGTTCCTTCCCCTCGCCACGCAGGGGCACTCCGGCTCGCTCGCCGGGCACAACATCGCGGTCAATTCGATCCTGCTGCACACGGTGGGCGCCGCCGTCTGGCTGGGCGGTCTGCTGCTGCTCGTGCTCGTACGCGGTCTCCGCGATGTGCCGATCGCCGATCTCGTGCGGCGCTATTCGACCCTCGCGATCGCGGCGTTCGCCGTCGTCGCCTTCTCCGGCCTGACGCGGTCGATCGTCGCGCTGGGCAGCTGGGACGCCCTGTGGACCCCCTACGGCGGCATCCTTCTCGCGAAGGCCGTGCTGCTGATCGGGATGGGGATGCTCGGCGCCTGGTACCGCGTCCGTCTCATCCCGAGACTCGAGAGCGCGCAGCCGGCCCGCTGGTTCTGGATGCTCGTGCTGTGCGAGGTCGCCCTCATGGGGCTCGCCTCCGGTGCGGCATCCGCGCTCGCGCGCACCGCGCCTCCCGCCGGCGACGAGGCCGACGTCTTCGTCCAGACGCCGGCACAGAACCTCACCGGCACGCAGCTGCCGCCGGAGTTCACGATCGACCGCTGGTTCACGCAGTGGAACGTCGACGTGCTGTGGCTCGTCGCCGCCGCACTCGGCCTGTTCTTCTACCTCGCGGGCGTCTGGCGCATGCACCGGCGGGGAGACCGCTGGCCGATTCACCGCACGGTGTTCTGGGTGCTCGGGATGCTGCTGCTGGTCTGGGTCACCTGCGGTCCGATCAACGCGTACCAGGAGTTCCTGTTCAGCGTGCACATGCTCGGACACATGGTGCTGTCGATGGCCATCCCGCTGCTGCTCGTCTCGGGCGCTCCGATCACGCTCGCGCTGCGAGCGATCCACAAGCGCGACGACGGCACCCGCGGCGGCCGCGAGTGGATCATGTGGGCCGTGCACTCGCCGTTCGCGCGTGTCGTCACGCATCCGTTCGTCGCCGCCGCGATCTTCATCCTGTCGCTGTGGGCGTTCTACTTCACCGACCTGGTCCGCTGGTCGATGTACGAGCATCTCGGACACGAGTGGATGACCATCCACTTCCTCATCTCGGGATATCTGTTCGTGATGAGCCTCGTCGGCGTCGACCCGGTGCCGTACCGACTGCCCTACCCCGGGCGACTGATCACGCTCATCGCCGTGATGGCGATGCACGCGTTCTTCGGCATGGCGATCATGATGCAGGAGGGGCTGATGGTCGCCGACTGGTTCGGGTCGATGGGGCGCGCCTGGGGGCCCGCCCCGATGGATGATCAGTACATCGGCGGAGGCATCGCCTGGTCGATCGGCGAGATCCCGACCCTGATCCTCGCGATCACCGTCGCGATCCAATGGAGCCGCAACGACACCAAGCTGCAGAAGCGGGCGGACCGGCACGCGGATCGGACGGGGGATGCCGAGCTCGAGGAGTACAACGCGCGCCTCGCCCGTCTCGCGGAGCGCGACCGTCGCGAGGCCGCGCGCGAGGCCGGCTCCCGATCCTGACGCGCGACCCGCCCTGAGCG